>CAXUFI010000004.1:0-1870 GCA_964250245.1 uncultured bacterium | reverse complement strand
GTGGGGGCGTCCAGCCCCACCCTCTTATGGGGGGGGGTCTGGGGGGGCGGGGGCGGGGTCTCCGCGCGGGGGTATAGCGCGCGAGACGCCGCCCTCAAGCGTAACGCGCGCTATCTCGCGTTCGTGCTCGCCTCCACGTGCCCGCTCGTGCTCATCAAGCATCTCGGTCGTCCCGAACGCTTCCATCACATGTTACGCGTCGTAAAATTTAAATCGGTCATGTCGATGGGCGTGTGGGGGCTGATCGCGTTTTCGTTGCCGGCGTCGGCGGCCGCCGTCGCCCAGGCCGCGCCCGGCGGGTTATTGCCGCCGCGGTTGCGAGCGCTGCGCCACGTCGCGCCACCGATGCTGTTCGATCCGCTCGAGGCGGTCATCGGCGCCTTCATCGCGGGCTACACGGGCGTCCTCATCAGCGCGACCGCCATCCCGTTCTGGGCGATCGGCAAGCGCTTCATCCCCGCGATCTCCGTCTGCTCCGGCATGGCGGGCGCCTGCGCGGCGCACGCGGCACTGCTCGCGCTGCGCGACGCCCCCGCTTCGAAGCCGACGCGGCTGAAGCTCGAACGCCTCGAGCTGGTGGCCGCGGCGGCCGAACTCGTGCTGCTGCTGGGCTTCGCGCGTCACGCGGGCGAACTCGGGAAGCCGATGTTCGCCGGCAAGCGCGGCCGAAAACTCCGAAACTTCACGATGTTCGGCGGCATCGCGCTCCCCGCCGTGCTGAACGTGCTGCCGTTCCACGGCCGCTCCAAAACGCTCGCGGCCTCGGCGCTGACGCTCGCCGGCGGTTACGTGCTACGCGAAAGCCTGATCGAAGCCGGTAAGGATTCTTCGGAAGATCCGCGCGCGGCCTCGCGGCAGCCGGAATGATCGAGCCGGGCGACGCACCGCCGCTCTCCGCAACGCGCTCCGCCGCGACCGTCGAGACGCGCATCACCGTCATGTCGGGCAGCGAGCCGGCGCTGCGTTACGACCGGCTCGCCACGGAGGAGCCGCTCGAGATCCGTTTGCGCGCGGGCGACCGGACGCGAACGGTGGCGATTACGATGCGCACGCCCGGGAACGACTTCGAGCTCGCGGCGGGCTTCCTCCATAATGAAGGCGTCGTCGCGCGGCTCGCGCAGGTCCGCGGCATCTCCTACTGCCTGACGACCGGCGACCCTGCGCAACAGTACAACATCGTGAACGTCGATCTGCACGGCTCGGAATTGCCCGTGCTCGACGGGCTCGAGCGGCATTTTACGACGACGAGCGCGTGCGGCGTTTGCGGTAAAGCGAATCTCGAAGCATTGCACGTCCGCGGGCTCGCGGCGCTCGACGATCGCTCGTGCGTCGGCGCGGCCGTTATCGCGGCGCTTCCCGATCGTCTGCGTGCGCGGCAGAGCGTCTTCGAAGCGACGGGCGGTTTACACGCGGCGGCGGTCTTCGATCTGAGCGGGAATCTACTCGCGGTTCGCGAGGATGTGGGCCGCCACAACGCGCTCGATAAAGTCGTCGGCTGGGCGTTGCTCGGGCGCCGTTCGCTCGCGCGCTCGCTGCTGCTCGTCAGCGGCCGGTCGAGTTACGAGATCGTGCAGAAGGCGCTCGTCGCGCGCATCCCGCTCGTATGCTCGGTCTCGGCGCCCAGCAGTCTCGCCGTGGAACTCGCGCGCGAGTTCGGCGTGACGCTCGTCGGTTTTCTACGCGGCTCGCGCTTCAATATTTACGCGCATCCCGAGCGGATCCGCGAAGCCGCGCCGTGATCGCGTTCGAAGACGCGCAGCGCCGGATCGCGGCGGCCTGCGAACCGCTCGAGGGCGAGACCATTGCGCTCGCGGCGGCGCTCGGGCGCGTCCTGGCGCGGGACGTGCGCGCGGAGGCGGACCTCGTGCCC
>CAXUFI010000003.1:0-32242 GCA_964250245.1 uncultured bacterium | reverse complement strand
GCTGCGTGACGGAGACGCCTTCGCCGAGGAAGCCCTCTTCGAGGTAGCTTTACTTCTGAACCGTCACGGCGACGCCGACATCATCTATGGCGACGAAGACACGGTCGACGCCGGCGGCAGCCTTCGCGATCCCTATTTTAAGCCGGAGTGGTCGCCGGACTTGTTGCTCTCGCGCATGTACCTCGGCGTCGTCTTCTATCGCCGCCCCTTGCTCGCGGCCGTCTTGAACGCCGGCGTCGACCCGCGCCACGACCCGTCCTACGGCATCGCGTTAAGCGCGAGCGAGCAGACCGGCCGCATCCATCACCTCCCGCGCGTCCTCGTTCACCGGCAAGAGCCGGTCGGGGCGGCCGGCGAGGCTGCCGACATCGGGGCGTTATCTGCCGCCCTCGAGCGCCGCGGCGAGCCCGGCCGCATCGAGCCCAGTCCGAAATGCACGGGAACGTACGTCGCGCGCTACGACATCGTCCGGCCCGGCCGCGTGAGCATCATCGTGCCGACGCGCGACCATGGCGCCGACGTCGACCGCTGCTTGGCGTCGATCTTCTCGCACGCGGGCGATGCCGATTTCGAGGTCCTGCTCGTCGATAACGGCAGCACGCAACCCGCTTCGCTCGCGACGTTCGCGGACTGGTCGCGGCGGGAGCCGCGCGTCCGCGTGCTGCGCGACGAAGCACCGTTCAACTTCTCCGCACTCAACAATCGCGCGGTCGCGCTGACGACCGGTACCTATGTCTTATTCTTAAATAACGATACCGAAGTGCGGAGCGGCGGGTGGTTGCACGCGATGGTCGAGCAGGCACAGCGTCCGGCGATCGCCGCCGTCGGGGCGAAGTTACTCTTTCCCGACGGCTCGGTGCAGCATGCGGGCGTCGTGTTGGGTATCGGCGGCGTCGCCGGCCACAGTCATCGCCTCGCGGCGCCGCAAGCGACGGGGTATTTCTGCGCGCTCGAGTGCGTCACGAATTATTCCGCGGTGACGGCGGCCTGCTTGATGGTGCGTCGCAGCGTTTTCGACGAGGCCGGCGGCTTCGACGAGGCGCTCACCGTCGCGTACAACGACGTCGACTTATGCTTGAAGTTTCGCGCCCGCGGCTACCGCAACGTGTATCTTCCGCACGTCGTCCTCACGCATGCCGAATCGAAGACGCGCGGCCAGGACAGCGGCTTTCAAAAGTCGATTCGGGCGGCGCGCGAGCGGTTATTGATGACGGAGCGTTGGGGTCCGCTGCTCGCGAACGATCCCTACTATAATCCCAACCTCACCCGGCGCAGTGAGGATTACGCGATCCGCGTCGACGAGTTGGTGCTTTAGGCGGTTACCGAAAGCTTCACTCCCGTTTCGATCGCGTACGAGATGCCGTCCGCCGCGAGCGAGATGATGTCGAGCTTGTGGGCGCCGCGAGCGAAGCCGTCGGTCGGGATGCGGATCGTGAAGCCGCACTTGCGGGCTTCGAGCAGGTCGAGCGCCAGCGCGACGTCGTTGCGAGGTAAGCCGTGGACGCCGCCGACGTACTCCTTGCCGTCGATCAGAGCGAAGACGCCCCCGGCCGCGGACACCTGCTCGCGGTCGATCGCCCAGCCCCGCACGAGGACGGTTTCGCCGCGCCGCACGTCGAGCGATCCGCGAGCCGGTACTTTGCCGGAGTACGTCTCGATCGCATCGATCTTGAGCTCGACGCGGCCCTTCGGCGCGACGCTTTTGCCGGGAAAGAGGTGGCGGGATTCGACGATTTCGAAGCGCTCGCCGGTATCGAGGACGTGATAGTCGCCCGTCTCCACAGCGATCGCGGCGAGGCGAAAGTCGTAGTGTCCGAGCGGTAACCCGGCGAGCGGAAACACACCGCGAAAGCCGACGTGTTCGAGGTCGAAATTCTCGTAATGCGTCGCGATGTCGCGCCGCCGGTCGCCGTACACGACCGGATACGACGCATCGCCGCCGACGAGAACGAAGACTTCGCTCGCGGCCTGTCCCGGCGGCGTGCAGACCCAGCCTCGCAAGTAAACGCGACAGCCGGCCGGGATCCGGCGCAATCCGTCCGGGTCGACATTGCGGATCAGCGCATCTTGAAAGCGGACTTCATCGAGATTGCCGAGCGCGGGTGCGATGGCGCGCGACGCGTCGGAGAGGAAGTGTGGCCGGCGAGCGCCGTTACGCACCATTGCGGAACGAAAAATCTTCACGTTTTAGAGTGAGGTTCGGACTGTAGTACGGGTCCGGCGCGGAATCGGTCCGCCAGCGCTCGATCATCATTTCGCTTTCGTTCTCGAACCGCGCGATCTGCTCTTTGGTCGTCTCGTAGCCCCGGCTCTTCGATTCGAAATGATAGAGCTTGACGTGCGGCAGATAGACGTTCCGATAGCCGGCGCTTACGAGCTTCAAGCAGAAATCGACGTCGTTGAACGCGATCGCCAGGCTCTCGTCGAGCCCCCCCACTTCAGCGAATTTCGAGCGCTGCACCATCAAACAAGCGCCGGTGACGGCGGAGTAGTTCGTTACGGCGGTTAGCGCCTGGAAGTAGCCGGTAGCGTCCGAGCGATAGTGCTTATGACTGTGGCCGGCCACGCCGCCGATCCCGATGACGACGCCCGCATGCTGGACGGTGCGATCGGGATAGAGCAGCAGCGCCCCGACGGCCCCGATCGCCGGGCGCTGGGCTTGCTCGACCATCGCTTCGAGCCAATCTTCGGAGATCACCTCGGTATCGTTGTTGAGAAGAAGCACGTACTCGCCCGTCGCCTGGCCGACGCCGAAGTTATTGATCTTCGAGAAGTTGAACGGCACGTCGTAGGGGATTACGCGCAACCGGCGATCGCGCCGCTCCCAACGCGCGAAGAGGTCGAGCGAAGCGCGGTCGGTCGAGCCGTTATCGATCAGCAACACCTCGAAATCGCCGTAATCGCCTTTGGAGAATATCGAACGCAGGCAGCGGTCGACATCGTCGCCGTGGTCGCGCGTGGGGATGACGATCGAGACTTTGCGCGGCGTCCGAATGGCGTAGCGCACGAGAAACGTGCCCGGGCACTGTTCCACCTCGTTAACGACGCCGGGCTCCCCGCGACGCTCGAGGGCTTCGCCGATCGCGCGAATCGCCGCGTCTTTAGCGTACGGCTTCGCCGCTGCCGACGAGGCGGTCGATTCGCGATGGATCCGCCAATGATACAGCACGCGGGGGATGTGATGGATGTGCGCCGTCCGTTCGCTCGCCCGCAACATCAAGTCCCAATCTTGGCTGCCTTCGAAGCCCGGCCGTAACCGGCCGACCGCTTCGACGAGCTCGCGACGGTAAACGCTGAAGTGACACGTGTACATGCGCGACAAAAACGTGTCGGGCGACCAGTCCGGTTTAAAGTACGGTTCGCGCAGGTTGTCGTCGGCATCGATCTTATCTTCGTCGCTATAGACGATCGCGGCGTTCGGATGCTTGTTGATGAGCAGTGCGACCTCGAAGAGCGCGTCGGCCGTGAGGAGGTCGTCGTGATCGAGGAAGCCGACGAAGTCCGCCGTCGCGAGGTCGAGCGCCGAATTGGTCGCCTGCGAGATATGGCCGTTCTGCGGGCGGTAGACGACTTTGATGCGCTCGGGATCGCGCGCGGCGTACTCATCGAGGATGGCCCGCACGTGTTTGCGAGGCGAAGCATCATCGGCGATGCAAAGCTCCCAATGGGAATAGACTTGCGCGATGACCGATTCGATCGCTTGACGCAGGAAGACGCTCGACGTGTCGTAGGTGGCCATGACGATACTTATCTTCGGCCGAAGCGGCAGCAGATCGGCGACGGAACGCATGCGGTCCAGGTCGGAATTTCGCGTGCCGTGCTCGCGGCGCCAGCGTTCGTACGGGTCGCCGCTCGAACCCTCGCGCTCCGCTTCGAGAAGTTCGGATAACTCGAGAATTTGCGTTTCGAGCGCGACGATGGCCTCTGAGTACGGTCGATCCGCCACGGACGTCGACTTCGTGCCCGCTCGCCGGCGCCGTTTCGCCAGCGTCGAACGCAATGACGAACTCCGCGAAGCCGCTTCTTGCGGTTCGCGCACGAGCTCGCTCACGTCGACCAGCGTGCGGCGCAGGCGCGCGAACTTGCTGTCCTCGATGGCGGCGTACGCGGAAACCAAGTCGCTTAGGCGTCTCTTCTCCGCACGGAACTCATCGAGTCGCTGCGTCAGAAGCTCCATCTCGCGGGCCGTCTGTTCCCTGCGTGCCATCGCTGGCCTTCGTTCACAATGCGGCGCGCTTTTCCCGGTCGAGGAAGCGAAGAAGAGGGGGAGTCGAGCGAATTGAACCTAAGGAAAGGTACGGTGCGTGAGCTATGGTCGCAGCAGCACGTCCGGCCGCGACCGGCGCTCGGGTTTGTAGGGCAGCAAAGTGTTTGACCGCGGTTCGGATCTTCCGGATTATGAAGCGATGTTAGATCCGAAATCGAAGTGCTACGCGATCCCGGATGCGGAGCAACCGCCGGACTCGCAGAGCAGTCACGGGATGATGCTCGACCTCGTCGGCCGCGACAAGCGCGTCGTCGAATTCGGTTGCGCGACCGGCTATATGTCGCGTTGGCTGATCGCCGCCGGGTGCCGGGTCACCGGAGTGGAAGTCGATCCGGTCATGGCCGCGCAGGCTCGAGCGATCTGCGACGAAGTGATCGTCGCCGACCTCGATACGCGACGGATCGTCGACCTGCTCCAGGGCTCGGCATACGACGTTGCGATCTTCGGCGACGTCCTCGAGCATCTGCGCGATCCCTGGCGAGTGCTCGACGAGACGCGATACGTGCTGGCCGAGGGCGGCTTCGTCGTTATCTCCATCCCGAATATCGCGCACGGCAACGTCAGGCTCGCGCTCTTGCACGGTGAGTTCGATTACCAGGATCTCGGCCTGCTCGATAATACGCATCTAAGATTTTTCACATTGAAGACCGTTCGCGAGCTCTGCTTACGGGCCGGCTATCAGATCGAGCGGACAGAGCGAACCAAGGCGGCGCTGTTCGCCACGACCGACACGATGCCTGATCTCGATCCGGCACTCTTCGATCCGGCCCTAATCGGCGAGATCGCGAGCGACCCGGAGCACGACACCTTTCAGTTCATCGTACGCGCGCTTCCGCAATCGGACGAGCAGCGGCTCGAAGCTCTCGTCGCGTCGAATTCGGACCTGACGGTGCGTCTTAAGCGAGCCTCGGCGGAGAGCGCCAAGCTGAGAACCGAATTGGCAGTTGCTCGCGAACGCGCGGAGGTTCAAGCGGAGCAAGAGTTGCTTCTCGTCGAGCGCTCCGGGCGCGCCGATCGTGAGGCTGAGGGCTGTCGGCTTGCGAACGAACGGGTAGTGGCGCTCGAAGGCGAGATCGAGCGTCTCGGACGCAACGTCGAGCGCCTCGAACTGGCGTTAGACGCCGAGCGGTTGAAAACGCACGAGATCGACGAGACGCTACGCGAGACGGTGGCAATGTTTCTCAACCACGCCGACGCGGAACTCGAAGCCGTTCGGGCGGAAATCTCGCAGGTCGACCGGGCGATTCACACGGTGCAGAACAGCTGGTTTTGGAAGTCGAAGCTGCGGCTGGGCAAGCTCGTGCCGGTCGTCCGCTCCATGCTGAGCCGGCGTAAAGCTTGAAGGCCGGCTTCGATCGCGCGGGCCTCGGCGGGCGCTATCGGTTCGTTTAGTCGTACCATGAAGTCGACGATCGGGAAGGCCGGCAACTCGCGCGCCTATTGGCTCGATCGGGCAATCGTCGCGATAGCGGTTCTCGCTTTTGCGCTCGGACTTCGTCATCGTCCCCACCAGCCGAGTGTTCCGGTCGTGGCGGACCCGCCCCGCGCAGCCGGTTCACTTCCAGGGCCGACCGTGTTCTCGATCGACACCGTCTCGCTTCCCGGGGCTGCCAAAAGGCGCGGCGTATGGGGTCCGCCCCCCGGCGCCCCTCCCGGGGGCCACGTCGTGCGGTTAACGGGTTGGGCCGTCGACCAGGCGGAACGCGCGCCGGCATCAGGATTGGCGGTTCGCGTCGACGACGGTAAGATCTTTACTGCGAGTTACGGTTCGGACCGGCCCGATGTCGCCCGAGTACTTGGCGATCCCGCATATCGTTACAGCGGCTTTACCGCGCGGCTGGAGGCGCCGCTCGCGCCCGGTCCGCATCGCGTCAGTCTGTTAATCTATGCCCGCCGAACAGGGGGCGGTTACTACCTCGAGAGAAATTGCATGATCCTTGAGGTTCGATGAACCGTCGCCCGTCGGCCTAAAAGTATGGTATGAAGATTTCCCATGGTTTGATTAGACGTCCGACGCCGCCGACTATTCGCGCGGTGGTCGATAGCCCGCGGCCGGACGAACTCGTCTATCAGCACGGGTTCGATTGTCAGGGCTGGGTGCACGACGACGCCCGCCGCATCCGGTGCGTTCAGGTTACGATCGACGGCATACTCGTCGGTTCCACCGAGTTCTTCTTCGAGCGCGCCGATGTGGCCACCGCGCACAACCGAGACGACATGTTGCGCATCGGGTTTACGGTCAGGTGCAGCGTACCTGACGAGTTGCGCCAACGGGAGCGCGTCGAACTTCATTTCGAGGTCGGCTATGAAGGTAGCGTTGCCCGAACCACCTTCGCCGTCAGACAGGTACTGTTGTCCAAGATCGACTACAGGCTCCACGGGCACGGGTCGATTCTCAACGATACCGATACGGACTTCTTGAAGCGCGAGCAGGTTTACGGCAGCGGGCCGCCGTCGCCGGTGACCGATTCCGTTTGTACGCAACTGGTGTTACGGTATCTCGAAGCGCGAAGTTCGGTGCTCGACGTCGGTTGCGGCATCGGCGCTTGGTGCGCTCCGCTTCAGCAGAAGGCAATCGAGTGGACCGGCTGCGAAACACGCGCCGATTTCGTCGCTCGGATGCTTGCTGCAAGTTTACGCGCCATCCACGTCGATGGCGATAGGTTGCCGTTCGACGATCGGGCGTTCGACCAGACCATTTGCATCGAAGTTCTCGAACACATCCCGCAACAAGAGGCCTTCCTAGCAGAGGTAGCGCGCGTATCGAGATACGGCGGCTTGTTCTCCGTTCCTAATTTTGCCGCCGTTCCGGTCACGTCAAGCTTCTATGCACTTCCCTGGCATATGCTTGAATCCGATCACAAGAACTTCTTCACCGCGCGTAGCTTGGAAAGACTGCTGCGAAAGTATTATCAAAAAGTCGAAACTTTCGAATATGGGCCACTACCTAACCTCCGTAGCCTTGACGGATTGCAGATTAAGAATCACGTGTTTGCAGTTGCGAAACATTAGTTCGATCAGGTTTCATGCCACATAACTCGCGCTACGTTCGACGGTCGACTTCCCCGTAGGCTAACGGCGCTTACGCTGGTATACGCAAACGATGGCAGAACTGAAGACCTACGTACACACCCTTCCAAGCCGGCAGAACGCTATCGACCTATTTGCGGGCGAGTGGACTTCTGAATTTCCGCCCGAGTGTGGCGCATTACGGGCAGGCGGCATGGCGCTCTATGCCGACTCGCGGCTCGTCTGGGCGCTCGAGCAATTGGGAGGTGTCTCCGGCAAGACGGTCTTGGAGTTGGGACCTCTGGAAGGTTCGCATTCCTATATGTTGGATCGAGCCGGTGCCGCCGAGATCCGGGCTATAGAAGGCAATTCCCGAGCCTTTTTGCGCTGCCTGGTCTTTAAAGAGATTGCCGGTCTACCGCACGTCAATTTCGAACTCGGCGACTTCACCCTCTATCTAGACACGTCGACACGAGCGATCGACGTCATTCTCGCGACCGGCGTTTTATATCACCTCAGCGATCCGATACGTGCGCTTTATAATATCGCCAGGCTAACGACTTCAGTCTTTATTTGGACGCACTATTACGATGCGACGTTGATCGAACGAAACGCTCGCTTGTTGGGTAAATTCGGATCGTTGGAGCAAGCCGAGTTTCAAGGTTTCCGATATCGGCGCGCTGAGTTTCGCTACGAGAAAGCGTTGGACTGGTCGGGATTTTGCGGCGGTAATCACACGGATGCGATGTGGCTGCCGCGCGAAGACCTTCTCCGAGCCCTTCGGCATTTCGGTTTCGACAGGGTTTCCATTGCGTATGAAGAGCCGTCACACGATAACGGGCCTAGTTTCGCAATCGTCGCAAGCAAGTAGAAGTCGCGCATCGCGCCGCAACTTAACGCCTTATCGTAAAGCTGATTTTCGATCGAATGAGACTGTAACGTCGCGGTACGCCGCAGACGGCTCCCACCTGTAACGTATGTCGCCCCAGCCGCATTCCGGAGGTGGAGAACCGCAGCTCGTAGCCCGTTGCATTAAGCGCCGGATTCTTGAGCTGAGCGGCGACGTCGGGTCTGGGTATCCCGTACGTTCCGGATTGTTCGGCGACGACGGCCCCGTCCACGAGAATGCAGGCTTCATCCGCCGGCAGGCTCGCATTTATGTTAGAGAGCCAACCTATGACGGTAAGCTCGGTTCCTGCGCGGACGACGGCACCGTTCGTTACAGCAGCATTCGAACTCGCATCCTGCGCGCTATCGATAAAGCCGGTGCCGCTCGCTCCCGAGTTGTTCAACGACTTGGAGCACCGGAGCACGGGCGGCGGCGATACCGGCTGCGAGGGCTCGCTCGAGTGCGTCGTCGTTCGCCGCTGATTGGAGGCCACGAAGTAGATCGAAACGACGAGCACGGCAATGAAGCCGCCGATCGGCAGCCGACTATATACCCAGTCTCGCATCTTGAACTGCGTGAAGCTAAACCCGACGAGCAGCCACGCGATCGCAAATAAAGCGTAGAGCATCGCTCGCATGCGGCGAGCCTTCTATGCTTCTGCAGGTGCTCCATGCTGGTCTCCCGAGTCGGAAGTTTCTTGCCGAAAATCGCGAAGAATTGTCGTTTTCGATGGAGGAGTGAGGAAGGAGCGACGCCGTTGCGTCGTGACTGAAAAACGACTAGGAGCCGGGCGAAAATACGAGCGGGATCCGTAAGGATGTTTCGACTTGCGAAACTAGGTATGCGTGCCGACGAAGCGAAGCGGTGCTTTCGGGATGCTTAATCTTCGCACGCGTTATCGCCGTGATGCAGGGCGGCTTGCGCTTGTTCTGGCGTTGCTGCAGGCGATCGTTTATGCGCCGTTTCTGTTCGGCGATCGGGCACTTATGATGGCGTCTCATGACGTCGCCAGTCTCTACCCGCAAGGATCGTTGCCCGCACCGCTTCGAGACGCTCCGCTTACCGACGTCGAGCGAACGCTGGATTACTCGCCCGGCTGGCAGTTCGAGCCGGACGTAGCGATCGAACGGCGTCTCGAATTAAAGCATTTGCCCATGTGGAATCCCTATCAAGGCTACGGTACTCCCCTCGCAGCCGCAATGCAGCCGCAGCCGTTCTATCCGCTGACGTTTCTTGCTGGGCTCGTTCTCAATCCGATAACCTGGAACTGGTTTCTCGTCATACGGCTTTTCATAGCCGGGCTATTCTCGGCGCTCTACCTGCGCCTCTTTTGCAGCTTTCTGCCATCCCTAGCAGCGGGAATAGCGGGCATGTACACGACCTATTTCGGCTTGTACTACGATATGCCGCACCTCTCCGTCGAGACGCTGCTGCCGGCCTTTCTTTGGGCGACGGAGTTGGCGGTTCGGCGCCCGAGCGGACTGCGAAGCGCGGTGCTCGCGATCGTGGCCGCGCTCATTATCTTCGGAGGCATGCCCGAAAGTGCTGCCCTCATCTACACCATCGTTATCGCATATGCGGCCGTCCGTATCGTCGTGCAGCGAACTGACGGAAAATCGAGACAGCGCGTGCGCACGATTGCGACGGGCCTGATCTTAGGCATTGCTGCATCGAGCATCATCGTTTTGCCGTTTCTCGAATTTTCCAAAGTGTCGTTCGACGTGCATCAGCCAAAAAATCTCGGCGGCGTCTTCACCGGGCTGGGCGCTCAGCACTGTTTGCCGTATTGCCTCTTAACGCAACTCGTCGCGCTTGCCAACGGCCCTCCCTGGAACAACCTACGGCAAGGCTTTTCTGGAAACAGCGGCGCCACGGGCGGATTTGCCTTAGTCGTGCTTTGGCTCGCACTCATCGCCATCCTATACGCGATCGAGGAAGGCCTTCGGGGACGCACTTCAACGAGCCGAGTCGCAGTCTTATTTCTAGCGCTGACCACGGCATTGCTGCTTGCCAAGAGCTACGGGTCGCCGATCATCGAGTGGATCGGCTATCTCCCGATCTACCGGCTGATCATCTATCCCAAATACGTCGAGGCCCCGGTCGGCACGTGCATGGCGCTGTTGGCGGGGTTCGGCATCGCGCGCTTGCAATCGCGCCTGCGAAGGCCGGATGTAACCATTTTTGCCGACGTACTTGCCGTTAGTATCATAAGCTTCGCCTGGATCGTCCATCGAGACGAGATTCCGATTACAGCGGCGCACAGCCAGTTTTTCTACGGTAGCATCTCGTTCGCTTTGGCCGGGCTGTGCATCGTAGTCGCGGTGCGAGTGCTCATGCTACGGCGCGTCGTCGGTTCTCGCCGGGGAAGCCTGATTATTACAGCTTGCCTTACACTCGCGGTCGTCGGCAACTACGTGTTCCCCATGCTTTACCTCGCGACGACGCCGCAGGTTGCCGACAGTCCTTACGAAGCGCCTCGTTTCGTTCAGCGAATTCGTACCCGCTTGCATGACGATCATGACCGAATGATGGGCATCGGCCACATCTTCTTCGGTAATTGGTCGGGCGTTTTCGGGTTGAACGATCCTACTACCGTCGACGCGATGTATCCCGACGACTTGTTGCAGTTCCTATCGGCGTTCGAACCGACTGTAGTGCCACCCGATCTATCGGTGCTTCACGCGCCCGACGTTCGTTCCGCGTTAGGCAAACGCATGCTCTCGTTATCTTCAATCGAATACGTCGTCGCGCCCAAAGATTACTACCTGCGAAACGTCGTTGCGGAGTCGATCCTCGACGATGTATGGAACCAGAACGAGCCGCTCGTGGCTACTGCCGTACCGCAGCAAGCACGCCTTATAACAGAGGCTATTCGAGGTGCTCGCGAGACGGTTCTGCTTGAGGATCCGCCCGAGAGCCTCTCATACCAGACGGCCGTGACGCCGGCGCTGTCGCGATTCACGGTCGATGCCGGCATTCTTCCGGAAGCATACGAGCAGCATGCCTGCGCGGGCGCCGTTCGTTTTCGGCTTAGTGCCTACGATCTCGAGGGTCGTGAATTGCGCAACGCGACGCGGCTCCTTAATCCGAAGACGAATACCGCAGACCGTGTCTGGAAGCATCTGTCGTTAGACCTGACTCGAGCCGCAGGCCGGCAAACGATCATTCGTTTTACAACGGAGCCCGGCCCGAGCGGATTATTGTGTAACACATGGGCGGTCTGGCGCAAGCCGGCTTTCGGGTCGGCAAGGCACCGGCTCCTGGACTACCGGCCCAGGCCGGAGTCATCGTTGACGCTCGAGTCCAACGACGATGCGCAGATATACCACTATTCGGAGACGTTACCGCGAGCGTCGATCTATCATGACGTGCGTTTGGCCGGCAGCGACGCTGCGGCTGTCGCGACCCTTCGTTCGTCCGATTTCGACGTCTTTCACACGGTGGTGCTTAAAGGAGCGACCGCAGCCACGGCCGACGCCGTGCACGCCGGTAAAGGTTGCCGTTACGGAAGCGCCGCCATCACGAATGAAGATTCGAAGCGGACGACGATAAGCGCGAGCCTGAGTTGCGCCGGGCTCTTAATGCTCAACGATACGTGGTATCCGGGTTGGGTGGCACGCATCGATGGGACGCCGGCGGCGATCTTTCAGACCGACGAGCTGTTTCGCGGCGTCGTCGTTCCCGCCGGCCGGCACGTTGTGACGTTCACCTACGAACCGCTCTCCGTTACGTTAGGAGTCGTAGTCAGTGCCGTTGCCTCGCTCGCGATCGCCGGACTTGCATTCGCCGGCTCGTTTCGTCGCCGTCTAGGCGCCGGAAGGTAGCAAGTCGCACACCGGCGCGGTAAGCCGACGCGAGTCGGCCCGCGCAGGGCGGCTGCAGGATAAGACGACGAGGCACGCGCACGCCAGAGGATGCTGACATCTCCTGCGGCGCAAGCTGGGTTTCAGCGCCTGCTGGCTTCGCGTCTCGAATGCCCGCTTTGTGACGCCGAAGAAGTCGATTACGAATTCGTTCTCGATCGCGCTGCATTCTCGCTATGCCGGCGCTGCGGGCTGCTGTTCGGGAACCAGGGGCGTCCGCACGACGGCGCGATCGTGCAGCCTACTGTGGAGGCAGCGCCGGTCGCAGCTTTGCTGCAAGCGGTTGCGAGATTCGCCGGTCGATCGCCGAGGGTCAGCGTTCTGCTCGGTCCGCTCTCGCAAGACGAAGTTGCCGGCGTACCGGTGCGACGTGCGTCCGCCTTGAAGCCGGACGAACGGTTCGACGCTATATTTCTGCTGGGCGCACTCGAGCGTGAGGACAATCCAGCCGAATTGCTATGCAACGTTTCGAAGCACTTGACGGAGCAAGGCACCATCGTTTTGCTCGCGCCCTCTATAGCGTCGACCGCTGCCCGGAAGCAACGCAGTAGCTGGCCGGCTCTGCGTACCGGGAGCCGCTACTTTTTCTCGCCCGATAATCTTCAGCTGCTCGCCACGCGTTGCGGGCTCGGGAATTTCATATCGTTCGTAGACGGTCGCGATCTGGCTTCAAGTGCCGGTGAAACGAGCGAACGCTGGTTCCGGTCGAATATGGCCCTGCTCTGCCGGCCGGTGCTGCGGCCCGCGCCGCGCCTGTTGTCGGTAATCTTTCCTGTTTTCAACGAAGCGGCGACCGTAGAAAAGTCCTTAGTTGGAGTCCTCACGAAGGAGATTCCGAACGTCGATATCGAGGTTATCGTCGTCGAGAGCAACTCGACCGATGGTTCGCGCGCGATCGTCGAGAGGTACCGCCATCACCGGCGAGTGCGCTTGATTTTGGAAGATCGACCGCGCGGGAAGGGCTTCGCGGTTAGGACGGGGCTGCAACATGCTCGCGGTGAGGTGGTCCTCTTTCAGGATGCCGACCTCGAGTACGACGTCGATGATTACGACGAGCTCGTCGCGCCGCTATTCGAGCTACGTCAGAATTTCGTTTTGGGCTCTCGTCACAATTCTCGAGGAGAAGCGTGGAAGATCCGACACTTTGCGAAGGAGCCGGTCGTCTCGGCGTTAACGAACGTCGCCCACGTAGCGCTCCTCAAGGCCTTCAACGCACTTTACAAGCAACGCCTTCGGGATCCGTTCACCATGTATAAAGTCTTCAGGCGGGACTGTTTGTTCGGGCTGACATTCGAGTGCGATCGCTTCGATTTCGATATCGAAATTAATATCAAGCTCTTGCGGAAGGGATATCAGCCGACGGAGATTCCGGTGAATTACCGCTCTCGGTCGTTCACTGAGGGAAAGAAAGTGTCTTTCTTCGGCGACCCGCCGACTTGGGTACGAGCGATGCTCAAGCAGCGGCGTTCCCCGCTCTACGACTGCCTCTGGTGAACGTTTCTTAGAGCTGGAAGCCCGCTGCTTCGGCGTCGCGATGGAACATCTTTACGGTTTCGAGTGAGTATTCGGCGAGATCTTTGCCGACTAGCTCCATCTTGGCGAGAACGTCGCTCGTGGCGGTGATGACGTGCACGCCCGCCTCGTCGGCTTGAAACACGTTGAGCAACTCGCGGGGACTCGCCCAAATGAGTTCGAGCCTTGGATTGTGATGCATCACAGCGACGCTCTGCTTCATTAGTGGAAGCGGGTCGCGTCCGGTGTCGGCAATCCGGCCGGCGAAGACGGAGACGTAGGCGCCGGGACTTCGTTCCAGATCTTCGGTAACGGACTCGACCTGGTCCGCGGTCATCAGAGCGGTAACGTTGAGTTTCACGCCTTCGGCGCAGAGTTCCCGGATCAAACCCGAGCTCTGTTCACCTTTCGTATTAGTGATCGGTATCTTGACGTAGACGTTCTCACCCCAGGTAGCTATTTTACGTGCTTGTCGCAGCATCTCGGGGAATTCGTCGGCGAACACTTCATAGGAAATGGGCCTGTCGCCGACGATCTCCAAGGCGGCGCGGGCAAAACTTTCGTAATCCCAGATTCCAGCCTTATGCATCAGCGTCGGGTTCGTAGTAAACCCCGCGATACGCTCGTCTTTCGCGAGCCTGGCGATGCCCGCGAGATCGGCGCCGTCGGCGAACAACTTCACCTTTAGGCGGTCGATGATGTTCGTGTTTTTCCGGTAATCGGCTAGGATCCAATTCGCCGCGCTGACGACCGAAGCGACTCGAGCGTCGGGTTCGAACGCCGGCTGCCGTTCCAGCCAACCGCGCTCGACGAGAACCGTTCTGCATCCGGCGACCGAGCCCGCATCGATATCTCGCCACCGGTCGCCGACGACATAGCTGTCCTGTAACCGGACGGACCAGCGCCGGGCGCCTTCGAGCAGCATACCCGGCCGGGGCTTACGGCATTGGCACGAGTCGACGTCGTCGTGATAACACGCGATGAGGTCGTCGAGGCGCAGTGCTTCGACGACGTTGCCGTTAATTTGCTCCGCCGCGGCCGAGGGTAACGTGCCGCGTGCGACGTCCGGTTGATTCGTAACGCAGATGACGACGAACCCGGCCGCCTTTAAGCGCTCGATGGATTCGCGTGCACCGGGCACGAATTTGAGATCGGCGAGCGAGGACGGCGGGTGCGGCCGTCCTTCGCGCTCGACGGCCTCATTGAGCACCCCGTCGCGGTCGAGAAAGACCGCCCTTCCGCTCGCGTTCATGCCGGCTGCGGCGCCGTCATGGTTTCCCACTTCGTCGCGTTCGCTTTGAGGTCGGGGTGGGAGACGAGCAAGTGCCAGACGATCCCCTGGTAAGCTTCCGAATGCGGCGTCACGTGCTCGTCGTTGACCGTCGGTACGATCACGCAGGCGTCTGCGACGGTTGCCGTATAGCCGCCGTCGCGTCCGACGATGCCGAGGATGGTCGCGCCGACGCCTTTAGCGTATTCGAGAGCGCGGACGAGGTTCGGACTGACGTTTCGTTCGAGAGAGCCGCCGCCGACGGAAAGCACGAGGACGGCGTCCTGGTTAGTCAAGCGGCTTACTTTCAGCCAGCCGCTAAACACCGTGTCCCAACCTTCGTCATTCGTGCGAGCCGTCAGCTCGGACACATTGTCGGTCGGGGCATAGGCTTCGAACCCGGCAAGCTTGCGGAAGTCGTTCACGGCATGGGAGGCGTTTCCGGCGCTGCCGCCTACGCCCAGGATGAAGAGGCGGCCGCCTCGCCGCCGGATCTCGACCAGAAAGCGCGCGACGCTCTCGACCGCCTCCGAATCGATGCGCCGCGCGACCTCTTCTACTTCGGTTAGGAAAAGTTTAGCAAACGTCATTCGAATACCCATCGGATCGTTGCGCGAGAATGAAGTTCTCGGTTTCGGCGAGCCCTTCGGGCGAGCCGATCTCGTACCAGCGCCGCGGGCACGGCAGCGCCCGGAGCGCGCCGCGTTCGATCGCCGCGCGGTGGACCTCGGCGAGGTCGAAGGGCCGGCCCTCCGTGAAGCCGGAGAACGCGCGAGCACGAAACGCATTGAGCCCATAGTCGATGTGGGTCATCGTCCCCAGCGGCGCTTCCTTATCATACGCCGTCACGTTTTCGCCCTCGACACGCACATTGCTTTTAAGCCCCCGGTCCCGGTTTTCGAAAACGGTCATCACGGCATCGCTTTCGTCCTTAAGGGTCGCAACGACCTCGAGCGGAGCGCATTGCAGCAACGCATCACCGTAGACGGTTAGAAAGGCGTTGCCTAGAAGCGATATGGCGCGCAGCAGCGCGCCGCCGGTGCCGAGTGGAGCTTCGCCGTCCTCGCTGTAAGCGATCCGGAGGTTCCAGTTCCGGCCGTCGCCCACGAACGCCCGAATCGCTTCGGCTCCGTAACCGAGGCAAAGTACGACGTCCGTTACGCCGCCGCGTGCGAGCCAGGTCAATTGATGGGCGACGAAGGGCTTACCCGCAACTTCGATGAGCGCCTTCGGACGGTCGCCGGCGATAGCGGCGATCCTCGTACCGCGGCCGCCTGCGAGGATCGCAACCGGTAGCACGCCGACTATGTCGGCAGCTGCCATCAGCTGTCCTCTCGCAAGGATTCTCGCACCTCGTCGCGCGACTGGTGCGGTGACCTCTCCGATTCGAATGGCGGTAGTTGCTATTGAAGATCGCTTTCGTTGGGCTTTGGCATCTCGGCTCCGTGATGAGCGCCGTCCTCGCTAAATTCGGGCATGAGGTGACCGCCGTCGATGACGCGGACGTCGTCGAGCGATTCCGCCGCTACGACCTGCCCGTATACGAACCGGGTTTGCTTGCGACGATCGAAACGCAGGTCCGGCTGGGCAGCCTGCGTTTCGAATCCTCGCTCGACGCGCTGGCACCGTGTGAGATCGTCTGGATTACGTACGATACGCCGGTGAGCGACGACGGTACGGCTGCCGCGGACTTCGTACTCGATCGGGCGACGGCTCTCTTTCCGTTTCTGCCGGACCGTGCGCTCGTCGTGATATCGTCGCAGTTGCCGGTAGGCTCGGTAGCCGAGCTCGAGCGCCGGGCCGCGGCCGCCTTCCCGCAGCGGCATCTGCGTTTCGCCAGTAGTCCCGAGAACCTCCGCCTCGGTCAAGCGATAAAATATTTGGAGGGCGTCGATCGTTTCGTGATCGGCGCGCGCACGGACGAAGACGCGCGACTTCTCGTCGAAGCGTTCGCGCCGCTCTCGTCGAGCGTCGAAGTGATGTCGGTCGAGTCGGCGGAAATGACGAAGCACGCCTTGAACGCTTTCCTCGCTACGTCGATCGCGTTCATTAACGAGTTGGCAGCGCTTTGCGAGCTTACCGGAGCCGACGCGCGCGAAGTCGAGCGGGGCTTGAAAAGCGACGCACGTATCGGCAACCGGGCCTACGTCCGCGCCGGTGCCTCGTACGCCGGCGGGACGCTCGCTCGAGACGTCAACTTCATTATCGACAGCGAACGGCGCAACGGTCTCGAACCATACTTTTTCGAAGGCGTGCGTGCGGCCAACGACCGGCATGGCTCCTGGTTCGAACGTCGCTTCATGGAGGTGGTGGGCGAACCCGCCGGCCGAACCATCGCGATCTTGGGGCTCGTCTACAAGCCGGGCACGGACACGTTGCGAGGTTCGAGTGCGGTCGCTTTCGCGCGGTGGTTCGTGGAGCGGGGCGGACGCGTCAGCGCGTTCGATCCCGTTCTGCGCGAACTCCCCGAAGATTTGCGCGAAATCATCGCGCTGAGAAACTCCGCTGCCGAAGCGCTTGCCGGCGCCGAGGCCGTATTCGTCGGAACCGATTACAAAGAGTTTCGAAGCCTCGGTCCCGCAAGCTTCACCGCGCACGGCAAGACGCCGGTGATCTTCGACCCGAGCAGGTTTCTCTCAGAGACGATTCAAACTGACCACCGGCTTCGGTACTACAGCATCGGTCTGGGCGCCCGAGTCTAGCCGCAGGCGGTCCGGCTCGAAAGGTTCGTTGTGCAGTCGCAAACTCTGCGCGGCAGGCGCGCGGTCATTACTGGCGGTAGCCGCGGGTTCGGTTTAGCGATTGCGACTGCCTTCGCTCGTGCCGGTGCGGACTTGTTACTGAGCGCTCGCGACATGGGCGAACTCCAACGTGCCCGTACGCGCATCGAGCTCGACGTCCGGGAATGTCGCATCGAACTATGCTCGGCGGACGTATCGAACGAAAGCGAGGTAGCCGCGCTCGCGGCGGCTGCTCGTGCGCACTTCGGCAACGCGGACGTCGTCGTTTGCAATGCCGGAATTTACGGCCCGAAAGGCCCGATCGAGACGCTCGATTACCGGGAGTGGATCAGAACGATCGAAATAAACTTGAACGGAGTCGCGCTCTGCGCGCGTGCGTTCGCCGAACAGTTGCGGGCTTCGGAACGAGGCAAACTCATCGTTCTTTCGGGCGGCGGCGCGACGAAACCGATGCCGTACCTTAGCGCGTATGCCGCTTCGAAGGCGGCGGTCGTCCGCTTCGGTGAGACGCTCGCCGAAGAATGGAAAGATGCGTGCATCGACGTCAACATGGTGGCGCCGGGTCCGTTGAATACGCGACTTCTCGACGAGGTGCTCGAGGCCGGGCCCGCGCGAGTCGGCGAGTCCTTTTACGCGGCATCCGTAAAGCAGAAGGAGACGGGAGGCGCACCGCTCGCGAAAGGCGCGGCCTTATGCGTCTTTCTGGCTTCGCGCGAGAGCGACGACATCACCGGTAAATTGATTAGCGCGCTGTGGGATCCGTGGCCGCAGTTCGGGCAGCATCGGGAAGACCTGACGGCGAGCGACGTGTATACGTTGCGCCGAATCGTTCCCGAGGAGCGTGGCCTGGCTTGGTAGCGCCGCTGCGTGTCGGCATCGTCGGCTGCGGTTTCATCGGCGAGAAGCGCGCGCGAACGTTACCGCGTGGAGCGCTCGCCCTTTGTTGCGACAGCAGTCTCGAACGGGCGACGAAGTTGGCGGAGCAAAGCGGCGCTGCCGCTTGCGAGGACTGGCGCAGCGTCGTCGGAGACAAAGGGATCGACGTCGTGGTCGTGGCCACCACGCACAATCTATTAGCCGAAATTACGACGGCCGCCGCCGCCGCCGGGAAACACGTCATCGTCGAGAAGCCGGCGGCGCTGCGAAGTGCGGAACTGACGCCCGCCATCGAGGCTTCCCGAGAAACGGGAGTCTGCGTCCGGGTCGGGTTCAATCATCGCTACCATCGGGCGTTCCGGGCAGCACGGAGGATCGTGGATTCGGGAGTGCTCGGGCCGCTCAGCCATTGCCGCGCGCGATACGGCCACGGCGGCCGGATCGGCTACGATCGGGAGTGGCGAGCCGTCCCCGGTCTTTCGGGAGGCGGCGAAGCGATCGATCAAGGCGTGCACCTCGTCGACCTAGCGCGCTGGTTTCTCGGCGACTTCGTCGACGTGTACGGCTTCGCCGCGACGTATTTCTGGGACATGCCGGTCGAGGATAACGCGTTCTTTTTGCTGCGCACCTCCGCGGGGCAAGTCGCCTCGCTGCACGCGTCGTGGACGGAATGGAAGAATACGTTCTCGTTCGAGCTCTACGGAACCAGCGGCAAGATCGACATTACGGGGCTCGGCGGAAGCTACGGCACCGAACGTATCGCGCATTACCGGATGCTGCCGGAACTTGGGCCACCCGAGACGACGATCCAGGAGTTTCCGATGCCCGACGATTCATGGACCCAGGAGTATGCGGCGTTTCTCGCCGATATCGCCGGGGCGCGCGAACCGCAGCCCGGACTCATCGACGCTCAGGCCGCGCTGCGGATCGTCGAGCGACTTTACGAGGCGAGCGCGAAGTGATTATCGCCCGCAGTCCGCTGCGTATTTCTCTAGGAGGCGGCGGGACGGACCTGCCCTCATACTACAGCCTCCACGAAGGCTTCTTAATAGCTGCCGCCATCGACAAATATGTCTACATCACCCTGCATGAAACGCTCGTCGAGGACTTCATCATAAAATACTCCCGCCTCGAGCGGGTCAAGCAGATCGACGACATCCTGCACCCGATCATCCGCGAGGCGATGCGATTGACGCGCACGAGCGGCAACTATCTCGAGATGACGAGCATGTCCGACATTCCCGCGGGCACGGGCCTCGGTTCTTCGGGTAGCTTCACGACGGCGCTGCTATTGGCACTGCACACGCTCGATCGGCGAATCGTACAGAAGATGGAGCTGGCCGAACAAGCCTGCCGGATCGAGATCGACGTGCTTAAGGAGCCCATCGGCAAGCAAGACCAATACATCGCAACGTTCGGCGGAGTCACCAGTTTCCGCTTCGCTTGCGACGGCGCCGTCGGTGTGGAGCCGCTACGGTTATCGTCCGACACGCTCGCCAATCTCGAGGACAATCTCGTGTTGTTCTTTACGGGTTACACGCGCTCGGCCTCGTCCATCCTCGAGGATCAGGACAACAAAACGAAGGGCAGCGACGAGCGGATGATCGCCAACTTGCACGGTGTTAAGGAGATCGGACTCAAGAGCCTCGAGTGTTTGCAGGCGGGCGATCTCGACCGGTTCGCCGAGTTATTGGACGAACACTGGAATCTGAAGCGAGCGCGAACCACGGGAATGGCTAACGGCGCAATCGACGATTGGTATGCGATCGGTCGCGCGAATGGTGCTCTCGGCGGCAAGCTCATCGGCGCGGGCGGCGGCGGCTTTCTCATGTTTTACAGCGAGGATAAAACGAGGTTGCGGCGAGCGATGCGCGATGCGGGACTATCTGAGGTGCGCTTCAAATTCGATTACCAAGGCGCGACGATCGTCTCACAAAACTAATGCCGGTGCTGGTTACCGGCTGCGCCGGTTTCGTGGGAAGCACCGTCGTCGATCGTCTCCTGAACGACGGTCACGACGTCGTCGGCATCGATGACTTTTCCACGGGCCACCGGGAGTTTCTCTCCGAAGCTACCGCGAGCGGCCGTTTCCGGCTGATCGACGCCGACCTGCGCGATAAGTCGGTGCTCATGGCGGCGCTGCCCGGCGTGACCACGGTCTACCACTTTGCCGCTAACGCGGATGTACGATTCGGGACGCAACATCCGCTTCGAGATTTCGAGCAAAATACCGAGGTCACGCTGAACGTGCTCGAAGCCATGCGTCAGAACGGCGTTCGGCAGCTCGCGTTCTCCTCGACGGGATCGATCTACGGCGAGGCGCCGACCATCCCGACTCCGGAAGATGCGCCGCTGCCGATCCAAACGTCGCTCTACGGGGCCTCGAAGATCGCGGCCGAAGGTTTCATCGAAGCGTACTCCGAGGCGTTCGGTATCCAAGCGTTCATCTTTCGCTTCGTTTCACTGCTCGGCGAGCGTTACACCCACGGCCACGTCGTCGACTTCTATCGCCAGCTTATCGCGCACCCGGAGTATTTGGAGGTGTTGGGAGACGGGAAACAGCGGAAGTCCTACCTCTACGTCGCGGATTGCGTCTCGGCGATGATACACGTCGTGCGTACCTCGAAAGAACGAATCAACGTTTTCAACCTCGGCACGGACGAGTATTGCGAGGTGAATCAATCGATTCGCTGGATAACTGCGATGCTGAAGCTGAATCCGCAGGTGCGATACTCCGGCGGCCGGCAGGGCTGGATCGGCGATAACCCCTTCATCTATCTCGATACGAAGCGGATCTGCGGCACGGGCTGGAAGCCGACCTTAAACATCCGTCAAGCAGTAGAGCGCACCGTAAGCTATCTGCAAAGCTGCTAGGATCGATATCGAGATCATACCCGCCGCATTCGGCCTGCCGGTAGTTTTACCGGCAGCGAGACGGCACCGGAGCGACTCTCGGCAGGTCGGTTCGAAGCGAGATGACAGCGGCAGAATAAGCCGTTTCTCGAAGGCGGCCGTGGTTGAAATGGACATTAGCCCCGGAGCCGAAGTACCGCGGCAGGCTCGCACCGTACAAAGGTCCACGGCCTCGTACTGAGTGGATCAGCGGTTACGCCGTAGCACCCGTGGCTTAGGAGTTGCTTCATTGAAGAACGGCGTTCTGCCGAGGCCCGCCACAGCGTGGCCCAAGGTTATTCCGGCGCTCACCCCCGCGCAGGAAGCGGCCCGAGAGGCCTGGATGTTGCTGTGGCACGAGCAGCTACCGAACCGCTTCGGCGTCGTCGAGCAATTTAATAACGGCTTCGTCGCCAAGCTGCCGATCGCCGCCGGATCCCGGACCCTCGAGATCGGGCCGGGCATCGGCGGTCACCTCGAATCGGAGGACTTAGCCGCACAAGACTACCACGTACTCGAAATGCGTGAAGAGTTTTGTCAGCGGCTGACCGGCCGCTTATCTTCGGCGCAAGTGCATCGCGGCAGCATCGAGGAGCGGCAAGCGTTCGAAAGCGGGTCTTTCGACCGGGTCATCGCGATTCACGTGCTCGAGCACTTACCGAATTTGCCCGCGGCGATCGAAGAAGTCGACCGGATCCTCGGTCCGGGCGGCGTCTTCGACGTCGTGCTGCCCTGCGAAGGCGGCCTGGCGTACTCATTCGCTCGAGCCATCTCGTCCAAGCGGATGTTCGAGCAGCATTTTCAAATGAGCTACACGCCGATCATTCGTAGCGAGCACGTCAATCAGTTATGGGAAGTCGATCAAGTGCTCTTCTCAAAATTCAAGCCGGCTAAGCGTTCGTTCTTCCCGCTGCGCGTTCCGATCAGCACGATCAACCTTTGCGTCGGGTATCGCTTGACGAAGCGGTAACCGCGGGCCCAGCGGTCCGCTACATTACACCGGAAGAAGTTCGGGCGGCTTTAAGAATGACGCGCGGTACTCCGGAATGATGTCGGCCGGGGCGCCGTCGCCGACAACCTTACCTTGGTTCAGCCAGATGACGCGGTTGCAAGAGTTCATGATGAATTGCATCTCGTGCGAGACGACGACGATCGTCGTGTGGTGGCTCCACAACTCCTGAATTCGTGCCGCCGATTTCGCTCGGAAGCGCTCGTCACCGACTGAAAGCACCTCGTCCAGCAAAAGGATATCGGGGTCCGAATCCGTCGCCACCGCAAAGCCGAGGCGAGCGTTCATCCCCGACGACAGCGCTTTTAACGGTTCCGCGGCTCGATCGCTCAGCTCGGCAAACTCCAGAATCCGCTTCGCGCGGCCTTCCATCTCCGTTTTCGTAAATCCGAGCAGTACGCCGTAGTAGTGCACGTTCTCGGTCAGTGAGAGATCGGGGTCGAATCCCGCTCCGAGCTCGATCAGCGGCGCGACGCGGCCGCGAACCGCAACTTTGCCCGAGGTCGGCGGCAGGATGCCCGTGGCCACTTTCAGCAGGGTCGACTTCCCGGAGCCGTTCGCACCGATGATCCCGACCTTTTCGCCTTTTTCGATGTCGAGTGAAAGGTCGATGAGCACGTGTCTGCGGTTCGGCCGCTTGTAGCCTTTCGTCAACGAGCGGAAGATAAGGCGTTTGAGATCGTAGGACATCTCTTGCTGCGTCCGGCGAAAAAGGTTCACGTTTCGCAGCGATATCGCGATCATAGTAAGTCCATGAAACTCTTGCGCAGTGCGCTGAAGACGATCACGCCGACGGAAAAGCACGCCACCCCCGAACCGAGCCCGGCCAGCATTAACGGCAGGTCGGGCGGCGCGGGAGTGGTCGCGATTTGCCGGACGCTCTCCACGATGTAGATGATCGGATTGAACGCGAGCAGCGGACGCACGCCGCGCTGCACGAGCGCCGCCGGGTAGAAGATCGGGCTCGAGATCCAGATGACGAAAATAACGAGCTCGTACATATACGGTAGATCGCGAAAGAACACGTACAGGGAGCTCGTCACGAGTGAAAAACCGATCGACACGAGGACGAGCGCGAGCGACGGTACGAGCAGCGCGATAACGTTCAACGGCCGGTGCGTGCTGAAAATCGTGATGAGACAGAGCGCCGGAAACGTGCCGACCGCGAACTGAAATAGATTAGCGGTTACCACCGATACCGGGAAAACGCTCATCGGCAATCGCACTTTATTGAGCAACGACCCGTGCACGACGACGCTCGTCAAAGCCTGCGACGACGACCCGGAAAAGAAGTTGAGCATCGCGAGCCCGGCGAACGTCGCGAGCCCGTACTTGATCAGCGAATTACCATAATAGGGGCGAAACGCGGCGCCGAAAATGACCGCATAGACGCCGGTCATGATGAGCGGATTGGAGAGCGACCAGTAAACGCCGAGCACGGATCCGCGGTAACGCGTCTTGAGCGTGCGCGCGGAGATAATCTGGAGCAATTCGACGTAGCGCCGTGCCGACACGCGAGCCCGGCCCAGATCGTCGCCTCGCACGAGCTGCCGAACGCGAACGCTTAGATCGGCCGCCACGCCCATTAGCGGGCCGCGTCCAGGACCAGCGCTTCAGGCGCCAGGAAGAAGCCGCGCCGGTCGTTCGAGACGACGCCGAACGATAGCGTATGCCGGCCGCGAGGTAGCGAACCCGCCGGCAAGCGCAGCGCGAACCCGGTCGGATCGAGAGCCGGCGTTCCGAAGAGCCGGCCGACGTCGGGGCGGACGGCACCGTAGGCGAGATCGGCATCGGGCCGACGCTCGCCGTCGACGATCGGGAAGACGGCGGCCGCCGCCGTTCGCGATTGCGAATCGGCGAACCAGCCGACGATCCGCACGTCGGCTTGCGACGCGACCGAAAATTCCCATTTACGGCGCTTGCCGATGCGCCGTTTTCCGGAAAACACGGCGTCGACATTACCGATCGGGAACATCTCTAAGCGCGGCAAGTCGTTGAGGAGGTCGGAGCCGAGCCGCGTTCGGATACCGAAAGGCGGCTCGTTGTCGGTGGCTACAATCAGGCTGCTGGTTGCGTTCGTTTTCGAATGCGCGAGCGTCGGACGCCAGAGTTCCGCGATGAGAAATGAGACTGCCACGATAGCGGCGCAAAAGCGGCCGAGGGGTAAGATGAGTGCACTCCATACATCGTCGGCGCCGCTGGGCGAGCGGTGCGCTGGGGTTCGGTTTCGTATTCGGCCAGGTGCTCGAAAATCCGCTGCCGGGGGCTCGCACCATTTTTGTCGTCCGTCCGCGAAGGCACGCGCCGCCGAATGGAGTAGGAGACGGACATTCACGATCATAGTTTCCGCAATGTATCCGTCAACGTCTCGGCGACGATCGACCACGAGCTGCAGGTGAGGCACGCGTCATGAGCTCGCGCAGCGTGAGCGCCGTCCTGCAGCCGTATCGCCGGGATCGTGCGGTCTCGGGCGTGCTGTGGGCCGTCCTGCTTTACCCGGTTACCGCGGTCGCCGCATTTCTGCTGCTCTGGCTGCGCTATCCCGAAGTGCTCATCGCACCTCAGCTATCCGCGCAAGATGGTACGGTATTTTACGCGACGTATCTCGTCGATGGGCCGGTCCGTTCGCTCTTCGTCCCGGATCAAGGCTTCCTGGCGATGATTCCGCGATTGCTGACGGCGCTGCTCGGCACGGCCGAAGCGTTGCACGTTCCCACTTTGTTCGCGGCGACCTCGCTCGCCGTCGCGGCGCTCTGTTGCGGTTTTTTCGCGCTGCCCGAATACCGTTATTTTTTGCGCAACGACTTAACGCGTATCGTCTGCTGTCTGGCTTTTGCTTCCGTACCGTTTGCCGTCGACGACGTCGGCAGCTTGGCGAGCCTCTCGTGGTACGTGTGTCTGCCGGCGATGCTGCTCCTCGCACTCCCGCGACGCGGTTATAACGGCCGTCCGTTTTGGTTTATGCTCGGCGCCGCGCTCGTCGTTTTGCTCGCTGCGCTCAGCGCACCGTTCCTCGTCGTCTTCGTGCCGCTGGCAGGTTACAAAGTCTATGTGGGCACGAGCCGAGTCCGCATCGTCTGCGGCGCATTCCTCATCGGCATGGGCGTTCAGTTGATGGTGTCGCGGCTCGCGGGTGGGCAGTATGCCGGCGCGGGCGACGGCTCGTTCGCCGCGGACGCCCTTAATTTGGGCGCCTTCCGGGTCGTCGTCGATAACGTTGCGGGTCACCTCGTCTCCGGCTCAGTGTCCTACGGTCATGCCGTTATCGCCGGGACGCTCATTTGCATCGCGACGCTCGTCTCGGCGCTGCTCTTCATCGAGACGCGAAAGAAAGCGGCCGTCGCCCGCCGGCTCGTCTACGTCGTCTGCGCGGCGGTCGCGGCGGTCCTCATAATCACCGTGGCTAGCGCGTTCGATAGCGGCGCGGCGCCGCTACGGCAATCCGATCCGTGGCTTCAGGTGCGTTATCTCTTCATCCCGATCGCTTTAATGTTTTACTTCGTCGCCTGCATCTGCGAAGACGCCTGCCGGCCGGCGCGCGAGCCCTTCCGGGCGCTCGCTTTCGCATCGTGCGTGACGGTCGCGCTCTGCTCGAACTATCGTCTGCCGCCGCTTGGTGTGGACGATTGGGCGTCGCAGGCGCCCGTTATCGACGGCTGGCGTGCCGCCGAGGCGCAGGGCACCCGGCACTCCGCACTCGATTTGCCGTTCGAGCGCGCCGGCTGGACGCTTTCGCTTCCCGCGATTGTGCCCACGCCGTGAACGGCGCTCGCGCGGCCACCGTCACGAACCGCAGCGAACGAACGGCCGTTGTCGCGGCCGTGCTCGCCATCGCGCTCGGCGTACTCGTTCGCACGCACGGCGGCCCGGAAACGGTTCGTCCGGTCGCGGCTTTTGCCATCAGCTCGAATCCGGTCGACTCGCTCGCCGGCCTGCGGTTGCGCTCGCAAGAGCCGCTGTTCTCTCTCGACACGATTACGGTAAACGGTCGAGCGGCGGTGGAAACCCCGGAGAAATCGATCGTAATTCGGAGCGGCGACGAAGTGAGCGTCGCGGGCTGGGCGGCGGATGGAGTCGAAGGCGAGCCGGCCAACGCCGTCTTCGCCGCCATCGGCGAGCAAGCGCCGAGCATCGTACGCGGCGGCGGCGAGCGGCCCGATGTCGCTGAGGCGCTCGGTAACCCGAAACTTTCGCGAACCGGCTTCAACGGCAAGCTCGTAACGAGCGGCCTCGCGGAGGGCACGTTCCCGCTTAGATTTTTTATCGTCGATGCGGCCGCCACGACCTATAACGAAGTGCCGAGCCCGCTTTCGATCACCGTCAGATGAATCGCACGTGACCCTAATCGTGGAGCCGCAGCGTCCGAGCGGGCTCAACGACGGCATCTTCGTGCTCGGCCGCGGTACGCGGCCGGCGGTGGACACCGATCCGAAAACGGTGATCGTCTCGGGGCTCGCTCGCTCGGGCACGAGCATGGTAGCGAGAATCTTGGCGGAAGCCGGCGTCTTTCTCGGAGAGGCGAAGGACGAAATCGTTTACGAAGATCACGAGCTCGCGCGCTTCCTCGAGAAGCAGGATCTCGTACGATTACGGCGTGCGATCGCGGCGAGAAATCTGCTTTACGACCTTTGGGGATTTAAGAAACCGAACATTCACGATTTCATCAATCCCAAGCATCGCTCGTTCTTTCGTAACCCCTATTACATCTTTACGTTCCGCGACCCGGTAGCGATCGCGAAGCGCAACATCGTTTCCGAATTATTCGAAGACACCATGTCGCTCGGCCAAGTCGTTAAGATGCAAGCGGTCATGGTGAAATTTATCCTCCGGCTGCGTCACCCGGTGCTACTGATCAGTTACGAGAAGGCGCTGGAAGCACCGGCGCAGTGCGCGGAAAGCATCGCCGCTTTCGTCGGCTTGACGGTGGACGAAGATCGGAAAGAACGGATGCTCGCCTCGGTCGAACCGAACCGCCGGGAGTATCTCGCGAGCGCGCGGCGGTCGTTCGAAGGCTCGATCGACGGTATCGCGGCCGACGTGCTGCGTGGCTGGTGCCGTCAGGCCGGACTGCTCGATCCGATCGAGGTCGACGTCGTTATCAACGAGACGCGGGTGGCGACGGTGCTTGCCGATGCGTTTCGCGAAGATCTCGCCGCGGCCGGCATGGGTTCGGGCGAACACGCCTTCAACATCGACCTGCGCAAGTACAAGCCGGATCCGAGTCACGTCGTCCGCATCTTCGCCCACGGGCGAGCGTACGAATTGGCGGGCAGCGGAAAGACCGTCGGCGAGTTGCGGGAACTCTGACCGCGTGAATTGCGAGATGACGTCGCGGGCGAAGAACCGGCCGGCTCGACCGTAGCGAGCGGCCATGCTCCTCGTCTCGATCTGCAACACGGGTGTTCCCTCAGGAAACGTTTTCGTCTTGGTCGACACAGCTCGCAATGTCAGCCGGGTATTGGATTTAAAAGGGCAAGGCGTCGACAGCGGTCTCGGGCTCGTTCAAGACGACCGCTACGTATACGCGGCTTGCGCGGCGCGACGGTCGTCGTTCTTGGCGATCTTTGCGAAGCCCCATCTCGAACTGATACGGTTCGAGTTGCTGCCGAACGTCATCGACGTGCATTCGATCTGTCTGTTCGAAGGTAAGCTCATCACGGTGTCGACGGGGACCGACGAGGTGGTCGCCTTCGACCCGGCAGCATCATCGCTCGCAGGTGACGTTCTGTGGCATCCGAGCCTCACCCGCGACGATAACAACCACCTCAACGCCGTGGCAGCCGCTTCCGGGCATCTGCTTTGCAGCGGCTTCGGACAGAAAGCCGGCGAGCGTTGGAGCTCCGCGCGAGACGGTTTCGTCTTCGATCTGAGCCTCGGCAGAAACGTCGCGAGCGGGATCTTCCACCCGCATTCGGTTCTCGAGCATAACGGCACCGTGTACCTCTGCGAGTCTTCGTTTTCGTTATTGCGTACGCTCGCCACACCGCAGATAACGTTAGGCGGTTACCTTCGGGGGCTGGTATTTAACGGAGACACGAGTTGCTTCGTGGGCTCGAGTGTCGGCCGTTCCGATAGCGCCGCGCCGCAGGAGGTGGCGAATCCGGCGGACCCCGGTGACTCGGTCGGACGCTGCTGCGTGTACGAAGTGGACCTGACGGGCCGCGCCGAGACCGCGACTCGGCCGTCGCTCGATCTCTCCGCCTACGGCAACGAAATCTACGACCTGTTATGGATCGATTGAATCGGCAGTGCCGCGCGGTACCGCTAGCGCGGCACGGTTAAAGCCACGCTCGCCAGGACGTCACGATGCCGCATCGTCACGTTCGGCCACGCGTACTCCCGCTCCACGTACGCCTTTCCTTGCCGGCCGAGCGTTTTCGCCTGGCCTTGTAAGCGGCCGGCGTACAGCGTCGAAAATTCGCTGCGATTACCATACCAGAGTCCGCCGCCCGAGCGCCGGCATTGGCCGACCAAGACGCTCGACGATCCGTTGACGAGCACGGCCTTGCCCTGGGCCCAGCTCTCGAGCGCCACGAGCGACAAGCTCTCGAATTCCGAGGGGATGACGACGAACGCGGCCGAGGCCAGCGCGCGCCGCTTTTGGCTCGTGCTGAGCGGCCCGCAAACGATGAGCCGCGGGTGGTCGGGCAACGGCATCAACACCGGGCCGACCAAAACGAGTTCGGGGACGCTCGCATCGCGCTTCGCGAGCTCGATGTAGTCGCCGATGAGTTCGTCGCAATTCTTGGCCGGGTCGACCCGGCCGACGTAGAGCGCGAAAGCCGACTCGCCGCGATACTTGTCGAGGATCTCCACCGGCGGCCCGTCCTCGACGCCGACGGCGACGATGCGCGTCGGCAGCGCGAGCGCGCTGAAGCGCGAGGCGACGAGGTGTTCTTCTTCGGGCGTCAGGCAGATGATCTCGCGGACGCTCGCGAACAAGCGCTCCCACACCGGCAGCCGCAGCATCCACTCGTCGTGCGCCAGCGAAACGAGCACCGCTTTCGCAGCGACGGACTCGATATTTTCGTACGTCGTCGCATAGAGATACGAATAAAAGTAGACGGCGTCGAAGCTGTCGCCGTGCTCGCGCAGATACGCGCCGAGACCCTCGCAGCGGGGCCCTTGCGCGTCGAGCCAGGCGAGCTGGTCGGCTTCGCTCGCCTCTTCGGGACGGCCGGCGATTTTTTTACTGAGCCGGTCGAACCGCGCCCGGTCGCGTTCGCGATCGACGGAGAAGCGGCGCAGCGGCACCGGGCCTTCGTGCGAGAGACCCGGCGTGAAGACGTTCTCCCACGTGACGTTGTCGGCCGCGCATGTGGTGAGGATCTCGACGTCCCAGAACTCCGCCATGTGCGCCGCCGTCTCCAGGCACAACCGTTCGGCACCGCCGATGACGCCGGCGCCGCAGCGTTGAACCACGAAGGCTACGCGGGGACGTCCGTGCATGCCGTAACCTCGGCCCGCGCCGAGTCGCTATCGTACTTCGAGCGTAACTGCCGTTGGCCGTGCAACACCGTACGCCGCAGGGCCGGATCGACGACGAGCAGTTGCGCGAGCGCCGCGATCGCGAGGAGATCCGACGTGTCGGTGACGAGCAGCGCGGCTTCACCGACGAGTGCCTGCGCCGTCGCCGTGCGATAGGCGAGGATCGGTACGTCGAACCAGAGCGCCTGCATGAACGGCTCGCCCGGGCTCTCGGCGGTGTCGAGCGTTATGAGGATGTCGGCGGCCCGAAACACGGCTACGAACTGTTCGGGAGAGACGTTGCGCGCGACGAGCACGTGATCGGCGATATCGAGCCGGTACACCTCGCCGAGCAGCCGCCGGTAGAGCGCGTCGTCGACGTCGCCCGTGCCGACGATCGTCAACCGCGCCTCGCGCTCGAGCGTCAGATAGTTCAGGAACGTAATGACGAGCTGGTCGAGATGCTGCCGCGCAACGAGCGCGCCGACGTACAGTAGATTTTGCTTGCCGTCGTGCAGCGCTTCGGCGAGCGGGCGATCCGGCAGGATATCCCAGTCGCGCGGGTCGACGCGCGGCGCGCGCCGCTCGTTCGGAAGGCTCTGCCCGTTCGCGACCGGCTGCGGCGGCGGGACGACGGCCGTGCCGGCTGCGAGGCCGAGCACGCGTTCGTACCGCGCGATGACCGCGTCCCAGGAGGCATAGTCGCGCGCGAAGGCGCGACCTCGTTCGCCCGGTTCGCGCAATTGCGCCGGCGTCGCCTCGTCGATCCACTGCAGCGCCGCCTCCCACTCGGGCACGGTCGTGGCGAGCACGCCGCCGTTACACGTCGCGACGGCGGTCGCCGTGGCGAGGCACTCGCCGTGGACGACGACGGGCCGGCCGTGCAGCCACGCCTCGTAGAGGACGCGAGAAAAACTCTCGTTGACGCTGGGTTGCACGAGCGCCGCGCAATGCGCCAGGAGCGCGTTCTTCTCGGGACCGGTCACCGGACCGAGGTCGGCGATGCCGCGCAACTTGTCGCTGCTGGAGCCGCTGTGCTGCCCCGCGAGCACGAGCTGCAGCCGCGAGGTCGGCCGCCGCCGTTTAAAATCGGCCCACGCTTTAAGCAGCATGCCGACGTTCTTCGTCTCATCCTGCCGGCCCAAATACAGCACGTAAGCGCGTTCGGACGGCACGAACGCGCCCACGTGGTGCGGTTGTTTTTCCGGCAACTCGGTCAGGACGCCCTCGCCGACGATCGCACTCTTCTTCATGATGCCCGGCCCGTACAGCCGTACGGCGAGCTCGAGTTCCCCCGCGCTATTGAGTAAGAGCCCGCGCGCGGCGACGACGTTCTCTTGCACGCGCTGCAAATACGCATACGGTTCGTCATGCAGGCAGGGCTGCAGGAACGCGCGTTCGCGCACCAGCGGCAGGCCGCTCAACGTCGTGCCGTAGAGGTACGGCAAGAAAATGATGCTGTGATAGCCCGCGCCGCGCTCGCTCAGATGCGCGAGCAGCGCGGGCGAATTGATGTTCTCTTCGTAGAAAACGCTCGCGTCGTCGTCGCCGATCGGCGAAACGCACGGCCACAGACGTTCGGGCGGCAGTTCGGTTAGGATTGCGTTGACGCGTTCGAACGCGCGGCGATCCCGTTTGCGGGTTCGAAAGCGGTAGACGCTGAGATTACCGCGCTTCTCGACGCCGGGACGGAACGCGTTCTTCGACCAGTCGCCGGAGAACGACGCGCTGCACGTCGTCAGCACGTCGACGAGGTACCCCCGGGCGGCGAGATTTTTGGCGAGTTGAAAGCTTTGTTGTTCCGCGCCGCCGCGAAGTTCGGGACCGAACCACGGTGTGACGATCCCCAGCCGCGCCGGCGTCAAGAATCCGAGGGATGCGGCGCCGGCCGCTTCAACGCGTCGACCTGATCGCGCAGACTCGCGATCTGTTCGACGAGATGGCGGTTCAGGCTGATTTGTTCGCGGAGCGCCGCGATGATCGCGACGTTGACGTGCCGCTGATCCTTGAAGAGAAACGCCAGCAGACGCAAGCTGACGACGCGCAAGGTCGCGATGTTGAAGGGGAAACGATCGCCGATATTTCCCGGCCATTGCGAGCGGATCTGCGCTTTGCGATCCGCGATGTTCGCGTACGCTTCGAGCGCGTTTATGAACAGGTTGCCGCGCAGCGCGCGAGCGCCGAGCGGATCGCCGCCCGTGCCGCCTTTCTCCCGCAGCTCCGAGACCCGGTCGCGCAGACGGTCCATGAGCGCATCGACGTCGACCGAGGCGTTTCCCGGATCAATCACGGTTGCGGATCGCTCGTTCCAAGTGCACCGACGCCAATTCCGAGCAGGGCCCACCAGTACCCGCCCACCTTCGGGAAAAAGCTGAGGTAGTCGACGAATTCGTGCGTGGCGAGGGCCAGCGTCGCGGCCGCGATCCCGATGACGAGCGGCCCGCGCG
>CAXUFI010000002.1:0-37595 GCA_964250245.1 uncultured bacterium | reverse complement strand
ACCCTTACGGAAGTAACGCAGGAGGACGCGGACCAGGGACCCTGCTAAATCATCCACCTATAGACCGAAAGCGCTCATAAAGAAACATATGCGCGTTCGCAACGATTAGGTTTGACACGACTTTCGCTTGCTTCGTTTGCAGCATTTCACGATCCCCGCTAGGCGTCCTCAGCCGTTTTCTCAAGTTGCCGTTCCACTCTCATGATTGCGCGCTCAGTCAGAGCGATTTCATGACGTAATGCTTCCATGCGTACATCGTAAACGCTCAAAAGAAACCGGAATGTCACAAGATCGGGATGTGCTTCAAGTGCATCACGATAAGGCACAAGCCGATCAGCCTGCACGTTAACCTCTAACGATTTGAGAGCTAGCAGTTGAGATTCGTAGTGCCTCAGACCGTCACGAAGCAGCGCTTGTGCACCGGCAGCGTTCCGGATGAAAGTGTCCGCCTCATACTCAACGTCATAATCGTCAACGTTATACTTACAATTAGCGAACCCGCTCTCGCGTAGCGCAACCGCAAAAGCGGCGTCCAGTTCAGGGTCACCGACTAACGCCAACAGATCAATTAACTCGTAGAACTCTAGCCGGTCGTGAGGTTTGGGAAAGCGTTTTAAGTAACGTCGGATGAGGCGATGCTGCGGTATTTCTCGACACGCTTTCAATTCTATATTGTTCGCCCGTGTTGTGCCTTTTGAGCGCTGCAAATAGATGCTCGTTTGTTCTAGGACGCCGTAGGTGACGTCTTCAAGCGGACGGCAACCATCGCGAGTTAATCGCACAAAGTCGCCTGGAACAACTTTCTCCGCGCGACGAAAAAGAGGCATCCCCGCGGAGTCATAAGCCTTTGCAACTAGCTGCGAACAAAAGACGCCTCGTCTCGAAATAAAAGGTAATGCCTTGAAGAGAGCGAGTAAAGCTCCAACTCTGGCATATGGTAATGCCAAATTTTGGCTTGCAAAATCGGCGGCGGCGCTACCTACTCGCCGCGTTTCATCGAGGTCTTGGCTGAGACGTAAAATCCTAACGTCGCGCGGGTCTTCGAACTCTAACCCGTTGCAAGAATACGTTCGCACGCCGATCATCTGCGCTTCTACCAATGCGCCTAGTTGATAACAAATGGCCACATGGGAGTACTCTCCGTTTGTTGCGCGTCTTATCAGTCGTGCGCTAAGTGACGAATCCGTGGATAGAACAATATCACCGCGTTGCAGAAGCGATATAGTCATTCGATATGGCAATGCGACTTCACCTCAGAAATCGACGCGCGACAGGTCCATTACAGACCGAAAGAATCGAGCTGACTGTTGAACGCAGCTGCGCGTTCGTCTCCGGGTTGTAACCCGAGAATCGCTAAAACCGTTGTTGCGAGGCTCGCAAGGTCAACTTTCATTAGCCCGTCCAGCATCGGCATGACATGAACCCGAAAGGCGTCAAGGTAAGCGTCGATCTGCCGACCGTCAACCGGAGAAAGCGCAAAGTCAAAGGACGGATCAACTTGACGGCAGTGCTTGATCATATCGATGAACGGGGCGGCTCCGAGCGGACGCAGTTCGTTTACGCTTCGCCACAGCTTCGCGAGGACGAATCCGTCAGGGGGCGTCGGCACTATGGCCGCGCGCACACCGAGGAATTGACCGACGAATGCATCTAAATCAATTGGCACGTCGACAAAAATCCATGCAAAACGGCGGCTCAACGCATAGCTCATGCGGAAGAGACCGGCCTTGTCCATCGTATTGATGGTCGCGATCAGGCGCCACGTATTATGCGGGGAAAAAAACGGTGGCGATTCCGCTTCAGGGTCATATTCCCCAAGGATTGTGTACTGCCGTGAATTGGCATCCGCAACGTCCATGCGATACGGGAGTGTTGTCGACGAATTGCTCAACACCGAGAAAAGCGGTCCTAAGACTTTGTCGATGTCGCACCGATTCAACTCGTCGATGATCAACGGCTTGTCGAAATTGCGAAGAAGCACGCCAGGTATGAAGCCAATCCTACCTGCACCTAACGGTTGGTACCCGCCTATAAGGTCCTGTGACGACCAGTCGGCGGATCCGGTGAGGATCACAAATCCCGTTGATGGATTAATTTGCTGCGCGACGTATCGCGCAAGCTCCGTTTTTCCCGTTCCCGGGGGTCCGTAAAACAGCAAGTGCCGCTTCCCTGAACGGAGCGCGGCCTCGATCTGACGGTATACAGCTGGGTCAATCCCAATGAGGGACGTCGAAGCGGGGACATCGAGAACTGCCGGCTCGCTTTCCTTCGCTTCATTAAATTCCGCAACAAGTTGTTGCGACTGTTCGACGGCTTGCTGCACGCCGAAATCGTCCGTGCCATCATGCACTCGAATCGGCATTCGCATCTAATCCCGCACCTCCGGCTGCGGAACGGCGCAATCGACGATGATGTATTGCGCAAGAATGTTAGTCGCGTTACCGTAAGTTAAATCGACGCGTTCATCCCACTGTTCATCACGATTCTCGATAAGACTGAACAGTCCAGCATCTACGTAATCTTGGCGGCGGTTTGCCCCGCCAATCAATGCCGTTAGGGCGCCACTTTGCGGGTCAAAATCGAGTACGGTTCCCGTGCTACCGCCGCGCCACGCCGTAGGCAGCCCGGGAAAGATGAACGCCATCGTCCATTCCCAATATGGGTGCGTTTTCCAATTGCCGTCAATGACCACCATGGGAATTAACCGAAAGTAGACCCCCTGGAAGTCCGTCTGGGCTTGCATGTTAAGGCTACCGGAAAATCGCGTTGTGGGTGCAGTTGCTGTCCAGCCCTCGTCGGCGTAATTAAAGTGAATAAGCCACGCGGGTGGCTTGTTGCCGTCCCTCCAAGTGCCAGTATTTGCGTTGATCTGAGGCAATCTCGATCGCTTTGTATCGCGGCCTAACTCACTAATCTTGCGGCTGAACTTATCGTTCAGCCATTTATTGTATACTCGCGAAACGCGTTTTCGCGCGGCCTCTACCGACGCCTCGCCTGGCATTTGACACCTCGACCTCGGTCACGGGCGTCTGCCCGCCATTTCAACGAGGCTTCGGTTCAAGTTACAAATAGTGATTCTATCTGATGTCGGGTAGTTACGGTTCGCGCCACATAAGCGAGTAAATGCCGTAGTACGAGCCGGCAAGAGATCGCGGATTGCCCCAGTGAGGGGTGGCATTCGTGCAAATTAAAGTCAAAACAGGACCTTGGCAGGGTGGCTGCTTAAAGTGAGCAGGTAATTCCCCCGAAGATCGGGTCTCTCGAATGAGCACAAAGGACCGCATCCTGTTTGGTCATTCCAGCCGGAACCAGGTCGTATGACGTCACGCGATGTCGAGACTTCGTAGTTTAACGCACCCATATGGCGGATCGTAGCACTCCTCCAGAAGAAGGATTGACCCATAGCACCGGGGGAATGCGGGTTGGTAATGATTCGGTGCCGTTGGAAAACGTTCGATTCGTTATTGATCGAGCTAAGCCGATTGTCGAGCAGATTCTTAGCCAGCTCGCGCAGTTGCTTGTCGCCGGCGTTCTGCGAACCGAAGACCAGCTTCCGACCCACGACAAAGCGGCTCGTTTACTCGGAGTTAGCGTCGGTACGGTGGCCGAGATTTATCGCATTCTCGTGCAGCACGGGATCGCGACAAGCTCCGTGGGCTCGGGCACGTTCTGGACAGCGCAGGCTCAAGCCGCAGCAGGCCGTTTCTTGGTATCCGAAGGCGCGACGTCGCTGGTTCGACGTGCTCGTGCGCTCGGATTGGGTGAAGAAGAAGTCGTCGGGGTGTTCCTCGCTGCGGCGTCACGCATCCAGAACGGCAACAACGGCGACGAGGAAGCCTCGCCTAGCGAATAACGGGCCTAACAAAGGGCGTGGCAACCGGTGAACGGTGCGCCCGGGTTAGCGCGCCGGCGCCGCGAGGTCGATCGTCTTATCGACGACGTCCGCCCGTATCTCGCCGATCCGACGTCGTTCGACGTGCTGGTAAATCCGCCAAAGAACGATAGTTCCGGGTGTACGGTGTGGGTGGACACCGCGGACGGCGGGCTCTCAAATACCGGGCTTGTCCTTGCGCCGATCGCCGTCGCAAATCTTAATCGGTCGATCGCGAGCGAGCTCGGCCGTTCGATCGATGAACAGCATCCGATCCTCATGGGCGAGTTGCCTTGGGACGGCTCTCGAGTAACGGCGCTGAATTACCCGATCACGCGATACGGTCCGGCTCTGTGCTTACGAAAGCCGTCGAGTAAGCTACTTACCTTCGACGATTACTGCGAAAGTGGCGCGCTCGACGGGCCGGTACCGAAGACTCTCGAGCGGCGCGAACCGCCTTCGTACGGTCATCGGGCGATGATCGAGTACGCGATCGAGCATGGCTGGAACATCCTCTTCGCCGGAGCTCCGCAAGCTGGAAAGACGACCGTAGCGAATGCAGCCGGCTACTTCGCTCGGCTGAAAACGCCGAAGCGTCGGCTCTATATCATCGAGGACCTTGCCGAGCTACGAGACGAAGCGCTGCCCGAGAACGTGCTGCGCGTACAGCCGTCGAGGGCGCTCGGCATAACCGAAAGCGACTTGTTGCAGGTCGGTCTCCGGGTGCGGCCGGACGGCATAGTTGTTGCCGAATTGTTACGGCCACAGGCGGCGTACGATTTCCTCGCGGCCATGAATACGGGCGTTGTCGGATCGTACACGACGATCCACGCCAACAACGCACACGACGCGCTCGTCCGTTGCGAGACGCTCATCGAGCAGGTTCCCGGCATCGAGGTTTCGCCGTCGATGATTGCTTCGGCGATCCAGCTCGTCGTGTTCATCGCTCGGCATAGCGGCGGCCGGCGCATTCAAGAAGTCGCCCGCGTGAATGGAGCGATCGCGCGCGGACGATACGACCTCACTTACGTCGAGGCCGACACTTCGCTCCAATCTCTCGCTGAAAGGCGCATCGCATGAACTCTGCTCCTATTCTCGCAGCGAACTTCGGCGGCGGTGGGCCGATCGACTTCGCTAATATCAAAGCCGCCGGCGGCAATCTCGCGAATAACGGCATCGGCCTGGGAATCGCGATCTTCGTGCTGTTGATGATTATCGGCGTCGTCGCCGTCATCGCGCAGCAGCGCGGCAAGTCGGAGATCCTCGCGTGGCTCGCGGCCGGCGTCATCGGCGCGGTCGCAATCACGGCGTTTATTACGTGGGGCACCGGCCAAGCGAACGCGGCGCTGTTCTAGTGGAGCGCGATCCCGAACATACGCCTCGCGAAGAAGAGATGTATCGCGCTCTTTGGCGGCCTCGCCTTTGGCTTGGCTGTCATCCCGTGTTGCTGGTTATGGTCGGGTTCGCGTGTCTCTTTACCGTGCCGATCGGAATGCTCACGCATAACCTGTGGTGGATGCTTTTCGGCGCGATCTTGCTTGCAGCGTCGATGCCGCTGCTGCGGTGGCTCGCTCGTATCGAGCCCGACTTCGTCGAGGTCATCCCGCGCTATCGTACGTACGCCCGGCACTACGGCGCGATTGGCAGCGTCGGGGCGCGCTTTCCCGATCGGCGGAGGCATCTCCGATGAGCCCGTTCGTTTGGGCCGCGTGGGCGATCGTCGCGCTGATCTTCGGCCTCATCGTTCTCGCTTTCGCAAGCCTTCCGCGGCTGCCGTATTCGATTCGAAAGACCCGTGAAGAAAGCGAACACGGTTTCGACGAGTTGATCGTTCCGCAGTTCTTAATCGCATCGCAGCCGGCGAGCATTACGCTAAACGAGGATGGTGCTCTAACGACGGGGTTTCTTCTCGTTGGACCGGACGCGACGACGAAGAGCGAGGGCGCGCTCGCGCGGCTCGTCGACGATATGAACGCAGTCTTCTCCGGAACGGAAGTCGGCTGGATGTACGAGTTCCAAAGGGTTCGGCGTCCCGCGGAGCCGCCTGCACAAGAACGGTTTGCGCCCACGCCGACGCATTCGGTGCTGAGCGAAGCGCGTGCCGCGGTCGCAGAGCGGCAGTTATGGGGCGACGATGTCCGGCTGTTGGTTACGTATCTTCCGCCGGAAGGCGTGTCGCCGACGCTCTCGAGGTTCTTGATTCGTCGCGCGTCGGATGACCGCCGCGCTTCAAATCGCGACGTCGTTGCGCAAGGGCTCGCGGATCTCGAGGACGGCTGTCGTGCGATCGAGGGGACGCTCAAATCGTGCATGGTGACGGCTCGGCGTTTGCATGGCGTTGGCGATCGAGACGAACTCGTCGATACGCTGTACCGCAACATTAACGGCTGGTCTTTGCCGGGGATTTCGCTGCCTCTTTCTGGCTCGCACGGAATCGCGGCGGGTTCCCCTTTGGGGTGCCGCGATGAGTACGAGCCTGCCGGTTTGCTCGAGCAACCTATCCCGCTTCGCGAATACTTGGCGGTTCAAGACTTTGACGGCGGCCTTGCGCTGCGGTACGGTCGCGAACATATCCGCGTTCTTTCGCTCGCCACGTTCCCCGCGAAGCGACGGCCGCAGCTGCTCGCGGAGTTGGCAAAGCTCGCTATTCCTTATCGGGACCACACCCGGCTAATCATCGGGCACCCGGATGCGATGCTCGCTCATCTTCAACGCCGTTTCAACGATGCGGCCGACGAAGCGACGCCGATCTCGCTCTTCGGCAGTCAGCCGGCGTCGTCGGCCGTCGCGTCGGCTCGGGTCGACATCGACGCGGTCTCGCGGATGAGAGACCTACAGAAAACGCTCGGCGAGCATCGCTCGGGCGTTGGGCAACATGCGTGGTATTCGCGCATCATCGAGCTGCGTAGCGAGAACCTCGAGGAGCTCGCACGGTGGGAAGGCGTCATTGTCGAGACGCTCCGCAAGGTCGGCTTCGGTGTTCGCACCGAGGATCTCCACGCGGCCGATGCGTGGCTCGCAACGCACGGCGGCAATGGCTACAACTTCGTTCGGCGGACCGCGGCGCACGGTGTAACGGTCGGTGACCTCTCGAACATGACAGACGCGTGGCGCGGCCGTGCGGTACTGAAATGCGACAAATGCACTCCGGGCACGGAGCCGATGGCGTGGGTCCGGCGAGCCGATACGCTCTCACCCTTCGCTCTCGATCTTCATGCGGGCGAAGGCGACGTTATGTCTGCGATCGTTGTCGGTCCGATTCGTCAAGGTAAAACGAGCCTCACGAATTTCCTCATGGGGCACTTTGCCAAGACGGCCCGCGATCGTGTGGTCGGAATCGACTATCTGCGCGGCCAGGAACGCACGGCCGTAATGCTCGACGGCTCGTACATGGCGCCGGGCGACGCATCGAGCCCCGCGCGGCTCTGCCCTTTCACCGGCCTCGATACGGAGATCGGGCGGACGCGCGCCGTCGAATGGTGCGAACTCGTCGCTAAGCTCAACATGCCGGCGAATGCGGTGTCCGGCGAACTTGTCGAGCGCTTCACCGAGGCGGTCGACTTCTTGCGCTCGAGCGCGACGTGGGAGCAAGAAGCGTGCGTTACGCTATTCTTGCAAAAACTGTCCGCCGATCGCGACGTAAAGGCGGCGTTCCGGCATTACGCGGACGGCGGAATCTACGGCCACATTTTCGACGCGACGCCGATCGAGATGAGTCTATGGCAGCGGCCGATCCGCGTTTACGATACGACGGTCTTACACGAGCTTAAGGAACGAGCGGTCTTTCCGGCTCTCGCGATTCTCTTTGCAGCCGTCGAGGCGGAGATCGATGGCCGGCGCATGCTGCTCGTCGTCGAAGAAGCGCATATCCCGCTTAAACACCCATTGATGGAGCCGTGGCTCATCCGATCGCTGCGGACGAACCGCAAGCGGCACCTCGGAATCATCTTCGTCCTCACCGACCTCGAGGGCATCGCGGAGACGACGCTTCGTACGCTTAAGAGTCTCTGCGGTACCGTCTTCGCGACGCAGAATCCGAACGCGAACGCCACGCGATCGGCGTATCGCTTTCTCGGGTTCGACGACGTCTTGATCGATCAACTCATTTCGTCCGGAAGCACGGTGCTGCGTACGGACGGACTGCCGGCGCTTCGCTATCCTTATTGGCAGCTCGGCGAAGACGGAGTCGCTCCGTTCGTGCTCGATCTCTCGCCGGCTGAACTCGAGACGTTCGCCCGTGGAAACGATAGCGATAAGGAACGCACGGCCGCAGCCATGCGTGACCATCCGAACGATGTGCCCGCAGCTATCTTCGAGGCGACAAACCTTCCCGATGCTGCCGCCGCATGGCGCGCGGCTCGTGACGATCGCCGGCCGCGCCCCGCCACAGACCGTTCCGTGTCCGTAGGCACCATTCAGCGAGAAAGGGTTCTAGTATGACGCCTGACGTCAGCGTACGTAGCGACGTGCGTGCCCCGGCGGTCCCGCGCGGCCGTTCTTTCGTAGACACGCGGCAGCGGTTTATCGCGCTGTTCGCAACGGAAAAAGCGTGGGCTTACGCGATGGCGTGCTTTGCGCTCATCGGTTTCGGATTCGCGGCGCTCGAGGGCGTCCACATCCTAAGCATGGAGCAGCTGCTCGCGCAGCGGCAAGTGGTCATCGTCGGCGAGACGACGGCGAAGCAGCTCGTTCCGCTTTGGCCGAACGGCGTCGGCAGTACGGTTTGCGATACGACGTGCGTCGAGGGTTCGCTCGAGTCGTGGATCTCCGCGTTTCGGTTCATCTCCGGCGAGCAAGACGGAGCGCAGGACGACCAACATAAGGCGCAAGCGAAAACGGCTGCGTTCGTAGCGAATGGCTCGCCCGCGGCGACGGTTATAAATCAGTATTTCCAGACCTATCCGCCTTACGCTCTAGCCGCTAAGGGGCTGCGGCTCGACGTGGCTGACGTGCACGTCGACGTCGACCATCAGCAGGCGAATCGATATAGCGCCGTGTGGTACGACGTCGTGACGGACGTTCGGAACCATCGCGTCGTCGGCCGGCACAAGTTCGGCGCGGCGATCGACGTCGCGGTTAATCCGGCAGCGCGCACGGAGCAAGCCATCGCCTTCAATCCGGGCGGCGTGTTCGTAACGGATCTGCATCTGTGGGGTGAACAGTGATGCTTCGAACGATCGCGGCATCGGCCGCGCTGCTCGTCTTCGGTGCGAGCGTTGCGGCTTCGGCCGCGGAGAACTCGCCGATCTTGTATCCGCGCGATAATTCGCAGCGGTACGCCTACGGGTACGCGGGGATCGATTTCCCGATCGTGTTCGTGCAGCGTGGTCACGTAACGAACATCATGCTCGAGCCCGGGGAATCGCTTCCGCCGACTGAGATGAACGGCGTTTTGCTCGACGATCGCGTGCGGTGGGTTGCCGTAGCGAGTCGCAGCGGCGGCGGCCGGCTTCCAAACGGCCATGTGGTTCCGATCGCGTGGAGCGTAGCCGTCGAACCTGCGCGTGACGCCGAGGATGCGTGGCTCACGATCAATACCGATCTCGGCCGCCACTATCTCGTTCATCTCGTGCCTGTTGCTCGAAACGATTCCCGCGGCGAGAGGTTGGTCGGGTTTTATTATTGGCACGAGCCGCCGCGCTTGCGTCCGCACGCGCGCCGGCAGGCCCGGCAAGCTCGGCCCGTCGCCGTGAACGCGGCTTATCCGCAAGGTCAGGGTCCGTAATGGCGACCAAATCACGGCCGTCCCCGAACGCGCTTCTGCAGCCGAACATTCGGCGTCGCGTATCGACGCTGAACTTCGGCATGGTTCTTATCATCGTCGGCTTCGTCGGTGCGATCGTACTCGTGATCATCTACGGCATTTCGCGCATGAACGCTTCGCCGAGCGATACGATGGTCAACGGCGGTCCGGTTACAGCTGGCCCATCGAGTCCGCAAGATCTCGGGATGACCGGACCTTCGGCGGCAACGACCTCCGGCTTCCAGCCGGACACGCCGGTCCAACCGGCACGGCAGTATGAGCCGGCAGCAGCGACACCCGCGCCGGCTCAACCGCGCACGCAACCCGCAGCGAGCGGAGGCGCAGCATCTTCGTCGGCGGATAGCGCCGTAGCCGAGGCGTCGTCGCAACGGCGGGAAGCGCAACGTCGCGCTGCAGATGCGGCGCGCGAGCGGGCGGAGCAACAACAAGACCGGATGGACTCCGCGATGCGGTCTCTTGGTGGCGTCGCGATCGCAGATCCACACGACAACGCCAACACGCAAGATAACTCGGCTAATCTGGCTTCGACTACGTCGAGCGCGACAACTCAGCGGCAGTACGCCGCGCCGAGCGGCACGATCCTCGCCTTGGATACGTCGATTCCGGTGGCACTGACTCGCTCGATCGACTCGACGTTCGCGGGCGCCGTTCCGCTCGACGTCACCGCCAACGTTTTCGATGAGACCGGAAGGGTCGTTCTCATCCCGCAAGGTTCGCGTTGCTTCGCGACGTCGTCCGCCGGCGGGGTCGACGGTCAAGATCGCATCTACGTCAGCGTTAAGCTCTGCAAGCTGCCCGATCGCAGCCGGCTCGTACTCGATGACTCGCCGGTCATCGATAGCGACGGCGCTACGGGCGTCAAGGCGCGCGTCGACGATCACGGCGCTAGTCGTCGTAACCGCGGCTCCGCCTTCGGCGGTCTGCCGGCAATGCTCGCCGAGACCGTCATTCCGGGCGGCGGAGTCGGCACGAGCGTTGCGATGGCCGGGGCGTCAGCCGCGCAAGCATCGTCGGCCGGTCGTGCTATTCCCGGGCCCACGCTGTACGTCGACGCGACGCCGCAGAAGCCGAGGCTCTTATCTATCCTCGTCACGCAAGACACGCCGATCGGCGTGCATCCATCGGAGGTCGCCCAATGAAGAAATGGCAGATCCTTAGCGTCGCGATTGCCGCGTCGGTCGCACTGGCTGCGAAGCCCGCTCTTGCGATCCTCGGGCCGATGCCCGTCATCGACGTCGGCCCGGAGCAAGCCGTATGGAATAACCAGCTCATCCAGCAAGGGCTAACCGAGATCAACACGGCGACGACGCAGATCGACGCGTATCAGACGCTGAAGCTCGAGATCCAGAACGCAATACCAACCCGTTTCGGATGGCCGCTCGCGGGACGCGGCATCTCGATGATCGAGCCGTTACTCCAGAGCGCCGAACAGCGCCTAAACCGCAATCGGCAAACCGTCCAGCAGCAGACCGGTGTGGTCGTACCGCCGGACGCAGCGACGCAAAGTGCCGAAGATGGCATGGACGAGCTCGCCGGCGATCAGAACGATCTCGCAGCCGCCGAGAACGCAAGCGATGATGCTCCCGGAGATCTCGCAGCGGCACAAGCTGGGCATCGCATCGACGCCCTGCAGGTCAGCGATGGCGAAAAGCTGCGGCAGTTTCTCTACGCGCAGCAGCTACAGAAAGCCAACGACGAGGCGGACGCCGAAGCGTGGATGACGTTACCGGACGGCCCGGAGGACTACTAAATGAGCCAGCGCTTCGCCTTAATCGCTCTGCTTCTCGCGGTCGTGTGCGTTTCAAGCATCACGGCGATCGTCGTGCACGCGAATAGTAACGCCGCGGTCGTTCGGGAACTCAAACGCGAGGACCGGGAACGCAAAGCCGGCGAGGCCGAGGCCGAAAAGTGGTCCACGGACCCCGGCAAGCCGGTCGTAAAGTATTAAGTGCTCGACAATCTACAGAACACCGTCGACGGGCTGTTCGGCGCGATCATGGGGGTCACGAGCGCCGGCGCAATCGCGTTGTTCGATGCGTCCGTTCTTGCGGCGCTTGGCTTCTATGTGTGGTATCTCATAAAGTCGCTGCACAACGGCGGTGGAGCCCTTTTCGAGTCGGCAGCGTACCGACTGTTCATCCTGTTCGCTTTAAGCGCGGTCGTGAACGGCTGGTCGGTCTTCGCAACCGCAATCCGGAACGACATCCTGGCGTTCGCTGCACGGGTGAGCAACATCGATCCGCTCGTAGTCGGACAGTTCACGCCGAGCGGTATCATCGCGACGAATCAACGGCTGACCGACGCCGTGTACGCCTCGGGCGGCGGGCACTCGTTCCAGTTGTTCTCCGTCATGGCGTTGTGGAAAATGGCGGCGATCATTTTCATTCAAGCGGGAAGCGCGGCTCTCGCGCTCGATCTATTTTGGGCAAATATCAGCCTTGCGATCGTCATGGCCGGCTGCGCCGTTCTCATCGGCCTACTCGTCTCGCCGTGGCTCAATTCTTTCGCCATGCAGTACGTCGGGCTAATCGTTGGCACGGGCGTCTACGTAATCTTAATCGGCGTTTTTGTGGGCATCGGGCAGACGCTCGCGCTTCTGTCCGTTCAGGAGATCAACCGCATGCCAAAGGGCGCGCTGATTCCAGGGCCGCACATGCTCGAGCTCGGGATAATCAGCTGCGGCTTCGCGGCTCTCGCATGGGTCGTGCCGGCGTGGGTTGCGTCGAGGATAACGGGCGGAACGCCCATCTTGCAGATGGGATCGTTACTTAGCACGGCGCGTGCCGGTAAAGCGAACCTCGGGTTCTAAGTGCTTCGCATCCCCCGGCAGCCTTTCGTCGTAATCGCAGGGCTTACGGCGGTCGCATGTGCGTTTGCAAGCGCGCACGTACATAGGAACAAATCCGCTTCGCTGCCGATCGTCGCGCCGTATCTCGTATGGCAGTCGACGGCTCCGATCCACGTCGGGGATCTCGTGGAGGCTTGTCCGCCGATCGACGCGGCGCGGCAGGCTCACGATCGCGGATACGCGGAACCCGGCACGTGTCCCGGCGACGTCGCTCCGTTTCTTAAGCTGGTCGCCGCGGTTGCCGGCGACGTCGTAACGACCACACCGAAGGCGGTTTATGTGAACGGCCACGCTTTACCGGATAGCGAGCAAATAACGCTCGATTCGAAGGGCCGGAGTGTTCTGCGTCGTCCGTACGGGACGCGACGATTGCAGCCGGGGGAATTATGGCTGTACGGCACGGCGGTGCATAGCTTTGATAGCCGGAAATTCGGCCCGGTGCCGATCGCCGCGGTGCAGGCGATGGCGTGGGCGCCGATAGTTACCGCGCCTCTGCCGGACCTGAAGGCGCGGTGAGCGCTCAGATCGGACCGCAAACGCGGCAAATCGGGCCGACAGACACGTCCGGAATTATTTGGGCTGCGATTATCGGTATTGCGCTCCTCACGCTGTTTCTGGGGCTCGAAACGGAGCGAATCGCCTATCTGGACGGCTACCGTCCGGACCTCGGCCGTCCGATCATCGGTCATCTCTATCAGCCGTACGGCGCGCTGCAATGGATGGGAGCCGTCGACGAGCGGTTCGATCTGCAGCGCGTAATTCACGGCGGCCCGTATTTCGCTCGCGCCGCGAACGAAAAACCATGGGCTCGGGCCGCGTTCGCTGCCTTACGAACGCGGCTCATGTTCGAAGGGCTCGCTGCGTTCGTCGTGTTTCTCGTCTGTACGGCGTTGTGGGCGAAGCGTAAGCGCACGAGCGGCCTATACGGTAGCCAACATTGGGCGACGAATGCGGACTTGCGCCGATCGCCGCTGACGCGTGCGACGCTAGGGATCGTACTCGGCCAAGAGCCGAAGGGCGGACGACTCTTCATCCACGACGGCCAGGAAACGGTTCTCGGGGTAGGATCGCCGGGCGCAGGTAAGACGGACGGCATCGCTGTTCCGACGCTCAACGCGACGTGGCCGGGCAGTGCGATCGTCTTCGACCCCTCCGGTGATCTTGTTACGCGTACGATAGAGCAGCGCCGGCAGTACGGCTCCGTGTACGTGTTCGACCCGCGCGATCCCGATACGGACGCGCTAAACCCGCTCGACGGAGTGGCGGCCGATTCAACCGATCGCATCTTAAAGATCCTTGCATCGGCGATGCTCGAGAAGGATCTGTCGGAGATGGAGCCAGCGTCTCAGTTCTTCTTGTCGAGCGCCCTTGAGCTCGGCGCGGCCGTCGTGGGTCGCTCCATCGAGCTCGGGACCGCAAGCCTAACCGGAGCGGCAAACTTGTACTACGGTCTGCCGTGGGCAAACGATGGCGAGTTCTGCCAATCGCTCATGGCGTCGACGATTCGGCACGTAGCGGAAACGGGCTCGAAATATGAGCGCATGGATCACGAACTTCGGTCGAGCATCATCGGGACGCTCACGCGATTTCTCTCGCTGTTCCGATCGGACGACGTCGCCCGCGCTACGGAGCGCACGACGTTCAGCCTCAACGCTCTCCGCGCTAAGCCGTCGACGTTGTATCTCGTCGTCCGCGAAGGCGATCAAGCCTCGCTGAACCCGCTTCTGCGGCTCGTCCTAACGCGTCTACTCGACGATGCGACGGACCGCATTCCGGAACCGGATGAGCAAACGATCCTAGCGATGATTGATGAGTTCCCCCTACTGAAGGCGCCGGCCATTAAGTCGAAGCTCGCGACACTGCGGAAGTTCCGCGTGCGCCCCGTTCTTCTCGCACAGTCGGCGACGCAAATTAAGGAGCACTACGGCACGTTCGAGTCGATTACGGGCATCTGTGACGTTCGCGTCATCTTTCCGAGCTTCGACCAACTGACTCAGGAGCTCGCGACGCAAACCTGCGGCGAGGAGACGGTCTGGAAGTTGCACGACCACGCCGGACGCGACCAGCGTTCGACGTTTGAGGAAGTCGGGCGGCCTCTTCTTCCCTCGGAAACGTTGGGCTCGCCGGCGTTCCGCAATCATGTGCTAATTGCGAAGAAAGGCGAGTTTCCGATTCTCGCGACGCCGGTCCGTGCCCACGCCGATCCGCGATTCAATCGCATCCGGGAGCAGGCGCGGCAACCGGAAGCATCGGCACCGTCGAGGAGTGGCTTTGACCAAGCTGCTACACTTATAAATCACTCACCATGAAGCCGCGTGTCGTCGTAACGATCCCGTTCACCACGTACCTCGTCGGCGCGATTTTCTCCGTTCCATTTCGGCTGCTCGCAGCGATCGTGCGCCTATGCATCTCGGTGCCGATCGTGCGTTACGTCTGCCTCGCAGCCGCGCTAGTGGGCGGCGCGTTCACCTACTCGAGCTATAAAGCCGCGCATTGTCACGGCGACGCCTACGGGTTCGCAACGGGTCGAAATCTTGGAATTGCGTGTGGACGAACGACGAACTCGACTAGTTATCGCAACTAACGGGTGTGCACGTAGCCATCAAGCGTGCGCCCAGCCCCACAGTTGCGTACGGTTTGCCGAATCGGTGCTCTGCTTCTCACCGCAACGGGACATCGGCGAAGTGAACTAGCTTCTTCTCAGGCTTCCCACGCCAATTTGTGAAGTCTGCCATCCGCATGCGTTCCACGCGTTCTAAAATATCAAACGCAAAGGTGTTATGACGGCGGAACTCAGAGAAGGCAACGAGATTGCTGGACTGTGTGAGGTACCTGCCGTTCTCGTTTACTTCCATTCCACTGAGCTCGGTACCGGGTGTCCAAGACACTTCCTTTTCGAGAAGGTACACTGAAGAAGCGAAAAGCGTAGCTCTTCTAGCAGCGTCAAGAATCGTTACTCGATAGTAGTATGGGCCAAACGATTCGCTACTTAGTGCCTCAGATAGTTGTCGTTCAACCTCTCTCTGTTTCGTCGCTTCGCCAGTGGCTTCAAAGTGGCTTAGAGCTGCTCTGAGTATTTCAATTTGAGTCACTACGTAGACCGTCTCAATCTGCCTGAGTTTCTATTGCGGTATAGGGCCACCAGCCAAGACGATCTTGCACCATTCCGTGTCGCAAACCAGCAACGCGAATCTGATACCGTCGAACGTTTGCGTGACCGCCCCAAACTTCGTCTTGAAGCAGTTAGGGCACTTGCGCTTCGGACGTTTGGTAGCTGGTCGTCTTCTTATTGCCATTTGCGAATATGCTCGGGGCGGGCAATCGTTGCCTTGTTCGCCCTGCGTTTCACCGCGCTAGGGCAGCGGCAACCCGACCGGAGTCCGCGTCCAATCGCGGGCGATCGCGGACTCTGCTTGTTGAAGCGAGAGGTGGAGCCCGCGGTATCCGCCGCGGTAGCAGACTGCTTCATGCAACGCGTTTTCCACGGCGTCTTTCTGTTCGGCTTCGGCCTTCGGCTCGGGCCAGACGTTTCGAAGATCCCACGCGTTGCCGACGATGCCAAATGGCCGACCGCCAAGCTCGAGCGGCACGAGATGGTCGACGGTGTAGTGCGACCACTCCGCATGCGCAATCCCATACTCACGAAACATCGCGACGCGGTAGCGACGCCACTCGGAATCGTAGCGATGGCGCACCGATCGTGCATAGCCGCGGACGCAGACCGCGGCGACCGTGGGCGCGGGTGCGCCGTCGCTCCCGATCGCGCCGGGCGTTAGTCGCCCATTGGGAAGCTCGATCGCAAACGCCGGCGACGTCGCTACGATCAGGCCGAACGCAGCCAGCGCGACTTTGCGTCGCAACGTTACGGTTTCCAGCCCGGTTTGGGCTTCATCGCCGCGGCGATGGCTTGGGCTTTAGCGAGCACTTCTTTCGCGATGCCTTCGACGTTAATGCTTCGCTTCACAGCGGCGACGGTTACCGACACACGGCTGTCCTGCGAGCCGTCAACATGGATCGACTTCCAGCCCTTCTCGGCTGCGAGGTCGACGGCAGCGGCGACGTCGCGTTCGGCCTTGCCCTTCACGCTAATCGAATGGCCCGAATCCTTAATCGACGTGAAGAAGTTTTTCAACGACACGGAGTCGCCGGTCTCAGAAAGTTCGACACGCCATACACGGCTGATCGGCGTCGTCTTGAGGTGCTCCGCGAATGCTCGCGCATCGGTGAAGCGCCCCCAATCGTTCGGAATCTCGGCGTTTTCGCGAATCCGGAATTGGCCGGGTGACATCGCGGGCTGCGGCACAGGCGGCGCGATGGGCGTCGGAGGAACGACACGAGCGGGAACGCTTGGCGTGACATTCTTTATGGTTGTGGGATTCTCGCGCTCGTAATTTCGAACCATCTCTGCGCTGCGGGCTTCTGCACGCGCGGCCTCTGCCGCGTTGGAAGCGTCGGCCGCAGCTTTCATGCGCTGCAGATCCGCCGGCGTTCTTGAGCCGGGGTTCTGCGCGGTGACGTTGCGCGGAGTGGGTCCGATAGTAGCCGGTCCCGGAGGGGCGCCGCTCGTCGTTGGTCCAGTCTGAGCCATCGTTAGCTTCTCCTCGACTTTCTGCCGTCGTGTCTCGGTCAGGTATCGCTCGAGCCCGGCGATCGTAAGCTTTGCGCGTTCACGCGCGCCAACGTCCAGCAGCCGACCGAAGTCGTGTAGATCGTCCCGGCCGTAGGCGATTGCCACGCGCTTTCGCGCTCTCGTCACGTCGACGTAAAGGCCGCGCTGCGCGTCGGCTTGCGTCACGAGAACATAAGAGGCGTCGACCGTTCGGCCTTGCGAACGAAACGACGTCACGGCGTAGCCGTAGTCGATGAGGGGCTTGTCGCGAACGTCCCATCGAACCGTTGCGCCGTCGCGCTCCCGAAGAAGCTCGAGACGGCCGTCGCTGAGATGGCCGGCAACTTTCCAGACGTCGCCGTTTACGCTGCGCGACGCGGAGTCGGGTTCGCGAGTAACGACGGTCTCGCCGATCGCGAACGCACGTGTCCCGAAGCCGGTCGAATATACTTGTTCCGCGCCGAGCCGATCGCGCAGCTGTTCTCGTGCGAGCCGGTTCAAGTCGTCTACGTCGGCCGTCCGGGTCGCGATAAGCAACGCGCTCTCGCCATTTCGAACGTCGGCCGCGTAGCGTTTGACGAGAGACGCTTTTGCGTCGCCCGCCGTCTCATACTCGCCGATCGCACCTCGATCGCGCAGCGTATCGAGCGCCCGCGCCGTTCGGCCGGCACGAAGGTCCGTGCCGACGTCGCGAAGCCACTGCTCTTCGGCTCGACGCGTTACGCTGAGGTCTTCGACTTCGTATCGCTCGAGCAGCTCAGGCAACACGGGGCCGCGCGCCACCGTCTCGTGCTGCGCGACGTCGCCGAGAAGCCAAAGGCGAGCCCCGGCTTTGTTGACGGCATCGGCTAACCGCACGGCATCGTCGTTGCCAAGCGTCGATACCTCATCGACGACAACGACATCGCGGCGGCCGAGCTTCTCGTGGCCCTGCTCAAGGTCGATTAAGAACCGGGCAACGGTCCGGGCGTTGATTCCGGCTTCTTCACCGAGAACAAGCGCGGCCGATCCGGCGACGGCGACGCCATGAACGCGGAAGCCGGCGGCGGCGTTCGCCGCACACGCGGAGCGCAGAAGGCGGGACTTGCCCGCTCCGCCGATCCCGGTGACGATCCGCAGGTCGCTCTCGCCGGAATTGAGATGGTCGTATGCGCGCCGCTGCTGCGCATCGAGGTCCGTCGCTGCCGGGCCGATCGTAAGGTCGCGCCGGCGGATCGCGACGCCGTCGAACGCCTCGAGCATGGCGCGTTCGTCGGCGCGGATAGCGTTCGTCGTAAGCCACGTCTGCTTGTCGTCTTGGTACAAAACGTACGAAGCGCCCGTAACCGCCTCCGTGACGGTGGCAACTTCGCGGGCGTACTCACCGACGAGCTCCTTACGATCGATACCGACGACTCGTGCGAGCTCGTACTCCACTTCCGTTTGCGTCCATATCGAGTGATGCGCCGATATCCGCTCGACGAGGATCTCAGGATGCTCGGCGACGGCCGCGATCCGTTCCGTGACTCCCTCGCGTCGCCGCTCTCGTTCGCGATCGTTGCGGACCTCGATCGCCGTCGTCTCCACGTACGGGCCGAAGCGTTCCTCGAGCCGCGGCATCGATGTGCCGACACGGCCTAGCGGTACCCCCTGCGCGCCGTTGGCGACGTCGGAAAGGCGACCGCCACGGCTGCGGCGTTCTACCGCGAATCCGATCGCGCCGAGGTCGCGGTGGATCTCCGTCCACGACGTCGCCCTGCGCAGAACGATCTTCGCTTCTGCGAAGCGATTCGCCAGCGACGGAACGCGGTACGACGCCGGCTCGTACGGGCCGAGCTTCCGCTCTAAGCCTTTGAACGATATGCCGACACGGGAGCCTTTAACGTGCTGACCGATCTCAGGCCCGACGACGCGCAAACCGCTGCCGGCGAGCTCGAAGTGGACGCCGTATGTCTCGAGCGCCGAGTGGACATCTTGCCACGTTGCGCCGTCGCGTTTCGCCGCTGTTCTCGCGGCCGGCGCTGCATCTTTCGCGACCAGCGCGACCCATGAATACCCCGCGCGCCGCGCAGCGTCCATCTCGGCCGTATTCGCACCATCGGGCGCAACAGAGAGCCCGACCGGAGGAAGCCGCTCAACGTATTGCCGCGTCGCGTTTAGCGTAAGGCCGAGCTCGACTTCCGGGAGCTTCTTCCGCCAATCCATGTGGCGATCAACCTTGCATCCGTACTCGGCTTCGACGAACTCGCAAGCCCGAGCGAGCTTCGCGAAATCTTGGTAACGATCGAGCGCCTTCAGCGTGATTGGATGCGTCTTGTTGATGCCCATATGGAGGTGCATCCGGCCGTCCGACTCGTCGCGGTGGAACGCGGCGAACCATTGGTGGTCATCGGCGCCAAGACTCCGCAGCGTCGCGTCGACCGCGGCGCGTGCGACTTCGGGAGCCACTTCTTCTCCCGGGCGCCACGACAGGATGACGTGGTATACGGGATCGACGGTCTTACCGAGCGCCGCGACCTGCTCCATCTCGATATCCGCCGTCGCATCGCTCGCGACGTTGCCGGACCACGACGCCACAAGATCGTCGCGCTTTATACCGCGATCGTTGACCGTTAGGTACTGTCGAAGATCGGAGAATGAACCGCGCCCACTCCGGCGCTTCGGCGCGGCTTTTGCGATCATCGCTCGTCGAGCAGACGCAGGGCGGTTTGCTCGAGTTCGTATCGGATGAGCTGCAAGCTGTCTTCGACGCGACCGATGACGGGCTCTGTCCGATCGGCGGCGCGCGTCAATTCACGCAGCGCCTCGGCGCATTGGTCCGCGTGCCGGTCGGCCAGCTTCGTGGTCTCGGCGTCGCGTATGAACAGGCTTTTTACAAGTCCGCCGAGCCGGAGCAAGTCGCCGCGCAGCCGGCGCACTTCGTCCGGAACTTGCGACGTCGCCGCGGCAAGACGGGACACGTCGGCCAGCCGTTCTTGCTCGCGGCGAACGGTCGGCGCATCGCCGGCTGCGGACAAGCTCGCGACGTAAGCCGACACGGTAAGGTTCAGCGATCGCGCCACGGCGCGCAGCGCCAGCGCATCGCTCGGCGCAAGCGAAAGTTCGAGCCGCACCGTGCTTCGGTTCGGCGGCTTCCGTCGTCGCTGAGCCGGAGGCTTGTCCATTCTGTGCCCGGGCACAGACATATCCTGTCCTACCAAAATGCGCAACTCATTCGCGGCTCGGTTCGCGATTCCAAGCTGCCGTCCTACCGAGCCGCCTCCGTCGAAAAGAAGGCGCTGGCGGGACCTTCGAGCGAGTTCGGCAAACGCCATATGCCATGACGTCGAAGCCGAGTTCGTCCTCAGGTTCGAGTGTTGCCGACATCCTCAAAGAAATCACTGCCGATCGTCCACCGTCTGCTCGTCGAGACGCTGTCTTCGACGAACTTCGAGCGCAAGAAAAAACGATCAAGTCCGCTCTCGCCAGCGGGTGGTCTGCCTCCCAGCTTGCGTCTCGTCTCCGGGAGCGAGGGGTGAAGGCATCCGAGGAGCGACTTCGATCCGAGATACGGAAAATCGCGGGTCTTGCTCCTCGCGTTAAAAGCTCCGCAACGAAGGCTTAGGCAAGGGCAGCTGCGACGCTGCCCTTGCGCAGACCGCGTTAGCGGTCGTTGAGCTTGTAGCCAACACCGGTAACGGTGCTGAGCCACCCGCTCTCGTCTTCGAGATGCGCGCGCAGGCGCCGAACGTGAACGTCGATCGTCCGATTGTCGTCGAGATCGAGGGCGGCGTCGCGCCACACAAGCTCGAGTAGTTGCTCACGCGTCAACACCTTGCCGGCGTTGCGCATCAAAGATACGAGTAGTTCAAACTCGCGCTTCTTAAGCCGCATCACCCGGCCGCGAACCGTCGCCTCGTGGCGATCGATGTCGACGGCGATCGGGCCGACTTGGAGAACCGTACCTGCGGACGGGGTGTCGACGAGGATGTGCAGCTCCTTTGCTGCAGTTAGCTCGCGGACGACCTCGCGTGCGATGGCTTTCGCTAAGGCGCCGATTGCTGCCGGATCGTCGCTCGAGAAAATTGTGCCCATGTCGGACCCCCTTGCCGGTCGTGCCGGCGACGCTGCTGATGGGTCCGTCTCGAGCCGGGGTCGGACGTGGGGGCAATGACGGCACGTAAGTGCCGAGGCGCAGCCGGTTCGTTGCGCCCACGGCCGAGCTCGGCTAGGATCCCGAATCAGCTGCGTTGTCGACGCGATCGGCATGGCGTCGACGAGCTGGACTTTCGATCGATCGTTCCGGCTCGACCGGCAAACGAGTGCGGAACCCATCCTGGAAGTCGCTAGATCACACGTTTGTCACAGCGGCCTGGGAAACTGACGCAATGGAAAACGAAAAAGACGCCCTACCGTTGCCGGGCGACGAATACGACTGCGCCCTAATCATGCTTCTTGTCCTCGGTCTCATCGACGTCGATACCACGGGCGCCTCACCGGGGTTCCGCTTGAGCGAAGCGCTCACGGACGACTTCGAGCCGAACGCAGCGCTTCGCGCTCGGCTTGAGTCCGGAAGATAACAAGCCCGATCCATCGTCGCGCGCTAAGACGACAGGTTGAGTTTCTAACAACGCCCGAGAGCGACTCGTCGACGTCGGCTACTCTTGCTTCTGTTTTAATCGTTCACGAGCGTAAGCCATTAGATCGATCTCAAGGCCAGCCGTATCACTCGTCACGATAGGTGAGAGAGGCACGTACTCACCTCGGCACCCCAAAGGGGACCCCGCCGAGGTTCCGTGCGAGCCAGATGGCTGCGGTGCATTCGCACCACGAAACGGGAGCAGATTCGCTAAGAGCCGCTCTTGCCGGCGTTGCTCTCGTCGCTGCCGTTCGATCACCGCAAAAACCCGACGTCGACGAACTGCATGATGATCTTCAACCCGATCGCGAACGGCTTGCGGGGTGTCACCGCTTGGAACGAGCGCGTAGAGCACCTTAGCTCCGCCACCGGGCCGACCAGTGTAGGTTCCACCAGAACCTTCAACGCCAGGATCGAGACGAACGACGAGGCCGACTTGCTCGGCTCGCAAGATCCGTTGACGAGCTGCCTCGTGCGAAATGCCGAGCATCGACCCTAATTCGCGATAGCTCACTTCGAACGCAATCGGATTCAAGCCACGGCGCTGGACTATGGTAAAAAGCAACGCAACAGCCTCTCGCACAACTCCAGAGGTTGACACTACATTCCTTGCGGGGGCGGAGGACGTAGTGTCAACCTGTGCACGCTGTTCGCACACGCGGTCCCAGGCGGATCCGGCACGCCGGCCCCAAGCTAGCGGATGTCGGCGGTCCTTGTTCTTAGGGGATGGCCTCAGCAGGTCTGGAGAGGCTGCGGCGATCGTTTCTAGGACCTTCGCGAACTCCGCGCGGCCAAATTCGGCGCTGCCATGCGTCCGTAGCGTCTCGCTCGCGAGTCGATTAACTAGAGCGTTAATACCGCGCGTCCCGCCGACTCCGGTCCAGGTGACGCCCTCGCGCATCAACCGTAGAACCCACGCCTGCCGGGGTGTTGTCCGAACTGCCGTTCCGCGATCGCGCACGGGCCGCAGACGTGATGTTGACGGGGCGATGGCACTGAGGTCGACTTCGTTGCCCCACGCGCTGTAAAGCCGTTCTACGGCCCCGTTTCGGCCTATATTCCGGCCGCCGATTCGCGCTAGGCCGCCCTCGCCTCGCTGCGGGTAAACCGCGATGTCGCCGGGTGATTCGATGCCCCACTCAGCTGTACGTCGCAGTGGGTCGAGAACCGCCCCCGCAAGTGCGCGCAGCGCTGCGTTTTGCTGCTCGCTGCGGAAAAACACAACGACCTTGCCGCGGTCGCCGGAACTGCCGCTTGTCGCGATCGTAGCGCTGGCGTAGCCCAGGCGTCGGAACTCGGAAAGAACTGCGGGGACACGCTCTTCGGCTCGAGCGTCGACATCGATTACGAGGTGACGCGATCGGCCTTTGCCGTTGCCGACGCGGATCGCAACGGCGATCTCACCCGCAAAGTGCGCCGTGAGTTCGTCGTCTGAGAGTACGTAGCGTCCTGGGTACTCGCGGCCGACTTGGATCGCGCCGACGAGTTCCGGACCAATTAGGGATCGCAAAGCGGCCGCGCGCGATCTCTCGATCGGCTGCGCGGCGGGTGTCGGCCGGCGGGAATTCGGCCGAGCCCGAGCCACTACGGCGTACGGAACTCGCTAAGATCGAACGGAAACAGCGGCTGCCTTCAATCGTGCGGATAGAGAATCCACAGCGACAAGAAGGTGCGCGGCTTACTAGTGTTCGAAAAACACATAGCAGTCGCTCCTCCCGTCACCGGGCGGTCGATGGCCAGGGTCAGCTTCCAGAATCCTCATCACGCGGCGTGTCGCCAAACTCAGCGCGGGACGAGAACAGAAGCAGCCCAAAGATTTCCAGCCCTCGGCCTAACGGCCGGGGGCTTTGTTTATTTCGTCATGCCGTTTCCTCGTGGAGCGATGCCGTCTCTGGGTCTAAGGTGATGTAACGAATCGGCGTCTTTCGATTTCCCGACCATTCGCGTCTGAGCAAGCCAAGTTCGACCAGGCGCGCGATCGCAACCTTAATGCCGACTGTGGAGGCGCCGAGCGTATCTCGCAGCTCGCCGATCGGGATCTCTGATCGATCTTTGTAGAGAGCGTACAGCCGCACGTCGAGCGGAAGTCGCGTGCGAAGTGCTGCTGGCAGTTCGTCGAATGCGATCACGGCGTATACCCCATGAGCAGGGGCAATACGGCATATCTTGTGGTTAATCCCTGTACTGTTGCCCTATATCTTGTAGCTTCTACTCAACGAAGAGCCGAACCAAAGGTAATCGAACGCATGTTCGTATGCCGCCTCGCCGAACCGCGCTTTTCGAAGAAATCCGACTGCGGATCAAGAGCGAGGCAAAACGCGACGACATCGTTGTGTTGGTCGCATGGCTCGCATCAAACTTTCTCGACGACGGCCAAATTCGGAGCCCGTCCGGCGCGCGACGCAAAACGATCGTGCTCGATGGGGTTATTTATTGGCTCGTGCGTCGGCCTGAATAGGATCATGTGCAAGGTCGGGTCGGGTGTTCCGAAAAGTGAACGAACAATCGCAGTGGAGCGCGCTGATCGACGCGGGCCGGCTACGACGATTACGTCGACGGCACCCTGCTAAATCAATCCGCGAAGCACTAAATTCAAGAGTGCCATACAGCTGTCACACTACAGCAGTAAGTTCAGGGACCGTATGGCATCTTCGTTTTCTCAACCAGGTTGCATCGCTTGCGCTAGCCTCAACGTAAATGTTGGTTGCGGAGTATGCGCAGCTCGAAAGGACTCGACTTTCGAGACGATCGCGACGCGAGCCACGATCATTAAACGAGCCGTGAAGCGCATGCACTCAGTCGCAACGTTGGGCATGGCACGGGTAGCAACGTTGCAATGCCCAAATAAGCATACCTGGCGCACCACTACGACCCCCGGGCGCGACGACTCCGTTGAGGACCCCCAATGTCCGACCTGTGATCAATACTTTGCCACAATGGGACTAATCCGAGGGGTGTATGCGGAAGATGTCGTGTGCTTAGACAAATGCAAAAATGCAAAAGATTGCGACTGTCGTTGTTCTTGCGCTGGGGCCAATCACGGGATCAACCTCGGCAACTTCAAATACATCCGCACGCCTAAGCGTTGACGAACAGAACCACACTGCGCGAAGCATACGGCATCTTGGGGATGTTGGACGGGGCGCGCCCCGACGCGGAAGACCGGCGGCGACGAGTCCTTGCGATTCGCTACGAGAACATTCCGCTCGGTGATCATCCGCTTCGCATGCGCTCGAGCGAGCCGGGCGAAACATATTACTCTAAGGAGTTCGGCGAGGCAATCTCGTTCGCGCATCTCGCCGTCGGTGCCGACATCGACGACCAGATCGCCGACACCGTGAGCAAAGCTCCGCCGGAGCCAGATCTGATCGTCACTTTCACCGACGGCTCACAGAAGTACGTCGAAGTCGCGCAAGTCATAGAGGAGCAGTCCGCACGGGCTTCGAGCACAATCGCCGCCATCAACAAGCACATTGCAAACCGTTACTTCGGTGACCCAGCGTATGCTGCGGCAAACGCCGGCCGGCACATCGATTTCACGTTCCCGAACGTACCGACTAGTCGCGAAACGAAGACGGTTGCCGACGAAATGGTGGCGGTTCTATACGCCACGGATTTCTCGGCGGTCGAGCGGCGCACGTTCTTGAAGCCCTCATCAATCATTGCTCCGACCTTGAACCGCCTCGGAGCCCGCTACTATGTTGGCGTCGGTAATTCAACGGCGCTTTCAGCGCAACTGGACGCGCACACGTTTGATCCCGAAGAATCGGCGGACGATCTTGATACCCGGCTGGCTGACAAGCTGAAGAAACACTACGCTCGAGGCCTCCCCATCTGGCTCGCGCTCGCGCTGAACGACCACAAGCAGATTCCCTCGTTTTCGATGGACGTAATCCGTCAGCGCGTGCCGACGACGATCGGTCAGTTCGAGTGCGTCGTCTTCGGCACGATGGAAGACGCACATATCATTCGCACCACGATTTAGCAGGAGACCCACGTTATGACTATAGCTTGCGCTGTTGGTCGTCACGACGGGCCACCGAGCATCGAGCACATCATCCCCGAGGCAGTTGGTGGCGTGCTGAAGACGCGTTGCGTTTGTGAGACGTGCAACAACAACGAGTGCGCGAAGATCGACGCGGCCCTCGCCGACGATCCCATTGTTCTTCTTCACCGATTCAAATACAAGACGCCAGGCTGGGAAACGGTCAAAGACAAGGTTCTGGGCCGCGGTACAATGGAAGACGGAACCAAAGTCGTCGTGCGCTTTGATGAGGCTGAGGGCATCTTTAAGCCGACGGTGCTCGGCGGTCAAAAATCAGAGACAAAGAACCTCGACGGGACCGCGACCATCTCTTTCACTTTGCCGGAAACGCCAACACCCGCACGGTTGTTGGAACTCGCGAACCGCGAGTACCGCCGCCGAAATGAACCGGAGATTACGCTCGAACAGTTGCCATCGCGCATGACGATCACACCACATCGAAATAGCGCATCCGACAGCTCGTCACGAGCTCGTCTGCGATCTTGTCGGCTTGAACCTCGCCGGCTTGAAGATCGCCTACGAGTTCGCTGCGGATACTATCGGTGCGAGCTATCTCGTCGATCCATTCGCGGACCGCGCCCGCGATTTGCTCATCGCCGGCGTACCGCGCGCCGACGATCCGGTTCGCGTGAATTTCGATGCACTGGGAACACTCACGTACGTTGGCACATCGGACGACTTACCCATGCGTGGACCATCAGCGGCTCCGGGAAATGTGCACCTGATTTGCTTAAAGGTCGAAGCGAATCGACTCTTAGTCGTGATGCGCATCTTCGATGCGCTTCAAGGCGTGTACGTTCTCTCGCATAACGCAGCAAGGTTCGGCCTGCGTGAGGGTCCGGTTCGTGTCCATTCGGTAGATGTCGTAGCGAAGCGCGGCAACGACATCCGCATTCAAGGCAACGCTTGCGCCTAATGCTACAGGCTCGGTTGACTAAACTATAGTCTAAGAGCGACAGCTGTGCAGTCAATGGCTGTGCTTATCCCGATGTTCCGCTAGCACCGCAGTGACGAACTCGCTCATCGAATCGACGAGATGGCCGTCGCGAGTACGATAAGATCGCCACGCTTCATTGACGTAATCGCTTGTGTCGCGATCAAGCGTAAAGATGCGCTTTAGGAAAGTGCCAGTCCGTCGTTGTGGACCCGGCTTTTTCTTTTCACCGATCGGACCTGGCTTTGTCGCCTCCCACGCCTCCCTAATAGCCGCGGCGCCGGCCCATGCTTCTGGCCTAGCATCAGATCGCGGTAAGATCTCCGCGTTCGAGTTTGCGATCGCAACTGTCTCGACTTGCGATGCGCTCGCGTGGGCTTCTTCTTCTGCCGACGCGGATGCGCGACGGACTGGCGTGCGGCCCATTGCGATTGCCGCGGCAATATTTGGCTTGCTCACGCGATCGCCATCTCAGTTGCCAGCGCAGCGTAGTCGATCGCTCCGGTCGATTGCGGGGCGTAGTCGAAGATTGTTTGTCGCAATGTAAAGCATTCCGCAAGCTTCGTATTTGTGCGTATGCTGGTTGCATACGTCGGCGTGTCGCTGCCGCGAAGATTCTGATCAACGGCGCGATCAAGGGTTTGTCGTCGATCGTACATCGTCATTAGTATCGACACATCCGGCGCTTTGGGAATAACTTCAGCTGCCGTAAGCTCTTCTATTGTCTCGAGGATTTGATCCACGCCGTCGATCGCCATCGACTGCGAATCTACCGGGACTACAAGTCGCTCCGCCGCGATGAGCGCGTTCAACGATAGTAGCCCAAGGCCCGGTGGACAGTCGATCAAAATCGCATCGTAATCCGGGAGCTGCTTTAGCGCAGATTTTAATGCAACCGCGGGCGTCGGGGACGTCGATCGCAGGGTGTCACTGACGGCGGCTAGCGATCGCGATCCCCGCAATAGATCGACGCCGGCGGCGGTCGAGGGAGCGACGGCGCCTCGAGAGAGCTTGCGATCGAGCAGTGCGTCCGCGATCGTCGTGGCCGGCTCGGCGCCTGAGCCAAGCCATTTGCTCGCGTTCGCTTGCGGGTCAAGATCGACGACAAGGACGCGCTTACCGAGCCGCGCGATCGCTGCACCGAGGTTGACCGCAGTGGTCGTCTTGCCAACGCCACCCTTCATATTCACGATCGCGAAAATCATTTAAAATTCTTCAACGTCTGAGATAACTTAGATAGCTTAGCTATACTTGATGGGTAAGCATGCTTGGATTACTCGGTTATCTTAGACAACTAAGATATCCTGTGGACCAGCAGATTTTTCGAGGATCTTAGATGCTTTGGATATCTCAGATAATTAAGATATCTAGTGCGCGCTTGAGCTGATCCACGCTTGATATGCTCGAACGAGCATCTGTGTGTAGATGGGCTGACCGGCCCGGCACCGCCCAAAGGGGCCGCTCCGCGCCGCGGTCTCGTGTAGCGCCGCCGCGATTTCCGCCGGTAACGCCGCAACTATATCCACGATGTTCATACACAGCTTAGCGAAAGCAGCATGGTCGCGCTGCCGCTGGGCTTCCCTAACGTCGTCCCGCTTACGCTCGATCGCACCGGCTACGAGCTGCGATCGACACGCCCGACACGCCCAAACCGTCTTTGCGCGATCGTCTGGATCTGGATGCGTCCCAACGACGCCTGAAACGTTCCGGCAAGCTCGACAAGGTTCGGGAATTACGGAGCCCGCCTGACGGGCCCTAGAGAGTGCTTTTCGCGCACGTACGGCGTCGGCCGAAGAAGAAGGCGCGTTCTTACTAGCCCCTGACACCGACTTTCCGGCCGCGCGCCGGCGGGCTCGCCAGCGCCGCATACGAGCGGCATGGTGGAAGAGGCAAAGTGCTCCACGGCGTGAACCGCCGGGCTGCGCTGGCTCGGGACATCGCTGCTTCGCGCAGCGTCGCCCTAGCCCGCTTTCCCCTTCACCGCCCTCGCCGGAGGCCAGAAACGCCGTGCTCACAGTTTAATCCTAGCACACGTGACATCTGAGTTTACTTGCGATAACGCCGCATTCTCGCAAGTAAAGGTACGAGGGCGTAGAAGATGGCTCGAGCATGGTATATGACCTGGCGGAACGTCCAGCGCCGTCGATCGAGGCCCTAACCTCCGATGTATTGGCCGACGTTGCCGAGCTGCGCGCGATCGCGCGAGAAGCTGCCGACGCAAGCCGGGCCCCATCGACCGAGAAGGCGTACGCCTCGGACTGGCGCGATTTCTCCGCCTTCGCGACACGCGTCGGTCGCGAGCGCATGCCAGCCGATTCCGAGACCGTCGCCCTGTACGTGGCGGAGCTACGTCGAAGCGGCCGCCGACCGGCGACGATCGCGCGGAAGCTCGCCGCAATCGCGGTCTATCATCGCTCTGCTGGCCACACAAGCCCCTGTGAGCACGACATCGTCCGAGCGGTGGTTCGTGGCACCCGCCGCGCCCTCGGCGTAGCTCAGCGGCAAAGCACCGCGCTCTCGATCGCCGACCTTACGCGCGTCCTAGCACCCATTGGGAGAGATCCGCGCGGGCTGCGCGATCGGGCGCTGCTGCTCGTCGGTTTCGCGGCCGCGCTGCGACGATCTGAGCTCGTCGCGATTGACTTCCAAGACCTGTGGTTCGAGGAAGGGAGGGGGGTCGTCATACGGATCCGCCGATCGAAGACGGACCAGGAGTCGGCTGGCGATGCCGTCGCGATCGCCCAGGGCTCTGAGTCGAAGACGTGCCCTATTGCCGCTCTGCGCGACTGGCTTTGGATGAGCGGGATCGCTTCAGGCCCAATCTTTCGACGCGTCCGGCGCGGCGGTGCCGTTGGGTCCGAAGCGCTCACCGGCTATGCAGTCGCTCAGATTACGGCGGCGCGAGCCGCTGACGCTGGCCTCGAGGGCGACTTCGCCGGCCACTCTTTGCGATCGGGCTTCGCGACCGCGGCCGCGCGCGCCGGCAGCAGCGAACGCGCGATCATGCGACACGGCCGATGGAAAGACTCCTCGAGCGCACGCCGCTACATTCGCGACGGCAACCGGTGGGAAGATAATCCGACTTCGACGATCGGCCTTTAGTAGTCTTAGCGGGAACCGACTGCCCGAGACCGCTGATTAACGACCGAGGCGCCGGAGTTAACCGATCGAACGCGGCCGGCTCGCTTTGCGCCCCCCTCTGTTCGACGGCTTCGGGTTCCTTTGGTAGCTAATGCGCCCAAGTATTCGAGCAGATCATCGACGCTGCCGTTTCCGTTTTCAAGAGACGAAACGCTCGATTGGTGCCGTCCGTTGAGAAGCTTTTCGCCCGCTTCGGCTTGCGATAGCTTGCGGTCGAGCCGGATCTCCTTAGCAAGCGCTGCGACCATAAGCTTATATTTTTCCTTAGGTTGGGGCATCGTGCACTACTTTCTCGTGGTGGGCCACGGTTCGGCGGACCGTAAGACTCGGTCGCCTGTTGCCTGTTGCTGCCACCTGTTCGAGGCGGCGGCTGCTGAGGTCGATGATCGATCCGTATTCTAGATCCATTATGCGGATCCTTTTCGAAAATAGAAGATCTGGATCCGTTGACAGGATCCGATCCGTCCTGTATGCTAGCGGCATCCCTTTACCGGCCTGCCAGCCAAGGAGATCTTCTTTTGATTGCAACGCCAACTGCGCAGCCCGCGCACGCACCTCATAAAACGGACCCCGGAGGGAAAGCCATCCGCCGCTTCCTTGAAATCCCGACACCGATCTCAATCCCCGTTACACCCGGGCCCACCCTCAAGCGGAAACGGCGTACAGTTGTAGGCGCGATTGCCGCTCAAGCGATCGTCGACCGATACGTTATTCCTTACAGAAATCACGCTAAGAAGGAAGGCTATCAACGCGAAGCCTCGGCGACGCGAATCAATCAACTCGTCCGGGAAATGAGCGAAAAACGCGTCGACCTTCCGACCGCTATTCTTGTTAACATCCGAGACATCGACACTTCCGAGAAACTTAGGTCTTCGGGAGAAGCCCTCGAACTGGTATTAGCATCAGAGCCGATATACGTCGTTGATGGTCAGCATCGCGTCCTTGCACTTGATCGTCTCGTGACATCAGATCCGGAACGCTGGGGTTCGTTCCTTATTCCATTCGTGTGCATGCTCGGAGCTGACGCGCGCGAAGAGATGGAACAGTTTTACATCGTTAATTCGACTGCAAAAAGCGTCCGAACCGACCTCGCGCTCGACCTTCTTAAGCAGCGCGCCGAATCTGATCCAAGCACGATGAATGCGCTTGTAGAACGCAACCAAGAGTGGAAGGTGAAGGCCCAGACCATTACTGACGATTTGGCCCTAACATCGATGTGGTTGGGGAAGATTCGTTTTCCAGGCGACCCTTCAGGAGCCACTACTCTTGCATCTTCCGGGTTCGCTTCATCCTTGCGAAAGCTCCTTTCTACGCCATACTTTGGGTCAATCACGACAGACAACCAAGTGAAGCTCCTTAACGCTTACTGGCAAGGCATCAATAAGTGCTTACCTGATGCGTTTCTTGAACCGAGCAAATTTGCGTTGCAAAAAGCGATTGGCACGACCGTCATGCACGCCGTACTAATCCCGATCCTCGAACACTTACGTTCCAACGGGCTGTCGGTGATTGACGCCGATTCTTATGCAGATGCTCTGCGTGAAGCTCTTGACGGCCTTGAAGGCGAGACCGCAACCAGCGAAATCGTACGTGGGATCGACTTCTGGCGCTCTGGGACCGAAGGCGCTGCCGGCTCCTACAGCAGCAGCGCTGGTCAACGCGTCCTGATTTCGAAGATCACTGGCTTGTTACCAGAGATCGGAGTCGAATAAAACAGCGGCGCTATCGCTCTAATCGGCCTGCCAGCCAAGGAGCGACGGCGCCATCGTTTCTTTTCTCCTTATCGGAACCGACACATCCCCGAATGTAAACGTTCTAATGCTAAAGCTTGTCAGCATATCCCGAAATCGACCCTTTGCGAACGTCCTTCGGTCTATACGTGGCAAGCGCTACACAAACGAATTGCAGCGGCTGCGCTCTCACGGGAGCGCATGCCGGCCGCGGCTCTTAAGCCGCTGCTTCGTCCTCGGTACGGGGAACGACGTCCAACTTGAAGGCCGGGTTGCCCTTGACGTTGCGACGAATCTCGTCGATCAAGTATTTGCGCGGCAAGACCGACGCTGTGATCGCCTCCGGGCTGATCAACTTGTCGAATTCAGCACCGACCCAGCCCTCGAGGTTACGGAAATGCATTGCCGAGAGCAACGTCCAGACTACCTGAAGCATGTACGGGCGACGGACGATCGTCTCGAGGCGCCCTTCATGCTTGCCGCGCTTGTCCTCGACGATAAGGCTACGGGCTTCGTCGAGCAGCGAAGTATAGACCGCAAAGTCGGCGTTTAGCACGAGGGACTTGCTCTCGGGTGTGAAGCGTCCAGCGCGGTTCTTTAGTCCGTCGTCGTTCGAGCCCCAGGTGACTGTGGGGATCCACTCGAGAAGGCGCGTGCCATTGTCTGCATCACCGAGGCGCGGAGTGGGGCGAGGGTCACGCGGTGCGCGGGGCACCTTCGGCCTGTCGCTGGCCGGCTCGCGGCCGCGAATCGTCTCGACCGACGTAGTTGTCGGCGACGCGACGCTCTTGCCTTTGATTGACAGCAGATCGAGGTGCTTACTGATTTGCTCGACCAGGTAGTCGCGGTCGCTCTTGCCACCGGCCTGCATCTTCGATTCTACGTACGAGCGCAGTTCTTCTGGCATCGTTTCGTAAAACTCCCGGGCCCACTCGCTCCAGGGCAATGGGTCGCCGCTTGCTGACACGAGCGCCGTTCGGACGAGGTTCATGGTAAGCCCGAGCTGCGGTTTGGGCTCGATGTAAAGCACGACGTTGTTGTGCCCGGCAATGATGCCGAAGCGCTGAAGCGTCGGAATGGCATCGTCCTTGACCTCGAGATCAAACAGCTCGTTGTCGTGCACGACAGCGACGTGCCCAAACTTCTTATATCCGCTGCACGCCTGGTAGAGAGCTTGGCCGGTGCTGCGGATCGACTCTGACTTCGACTCGTCGAGGATGATCCAGTGTACAACCGATGTGTTCATTTCATGCGACCCGTGCGCGACCGCGTTCTTGACGAAGAACGGTTCGTGACCGTAGAGCGTTCGCGAGAAGATCTTTCCGTCGATTTCATGCACGCGGGCCACGATGTCCACATCGCTCGGCGTACGGTAGAAGCAGTTGTTGATCGCCTGATGCAGCCAGTACCCAGAGTGCGTGTACTGCTCGTTCGGCTTGACCGTCGTATCGTGCTCGAGCGCGTTGCCGAGTAGCACGACGCAAGTTCCGTGTAGATTGATCAGACCAGGCTTCATCTGCGCCTCGTCTGGGCTGCTGGTCAACGGGAACACGTCGCTCTGCTGGCCGTCGCCAAGGTCAAAACGCTCAAGACCGTACTCGCCGGATTCGTCGTCGAAGCGAAGCCGTGCCATAACGCCGACGCCTTTGCGCCACGAGCGAATCTCCACGCCGTACGAATTCCACTTGGCGGACGCGATCTTGGCGCCGATTCCATGGTTTCGGCCAATACCGTGCGCCTTGCCCGAGGCGAACAGCGTACTAAAGTAACGACGAACCTCGGCTTCGTTCATACCGATGCCGTTGTCCACGAAAGCCATCTTTGCGATGCCAAACTGTTCGAGGTAGTACGGATCACGGATGATCTCAATGCGGCCTTCGAAGTCGCGCTCAACGGTCGTCATCGTACCGCCGTCGGCATCGTTCATGACAACATTACCGGCGCGGAAAGCTTCGATAGCCTCAAAGCCGTTCTTGAGCAACTCGCGGTACTGCTTATAGGGGCCGACTTCGCGGCCAAGAAGTTCAGTCTGAAAGGAGGCGCCAACGTCCGAAGACGTTAGCCGGGTAATAGACATATTCTGTTGTCTCCTGCGCACGGTTGCTGGTCCGATATGGACGGCGTCCCGCGTGCTGGTGCGCTCTCCGAAAGGTCCGAGGGACGTTCCATCGAGCAGGGTCCGGTTCTCCGGCCGAGGGCGTTTCGAATTGGCGAGAGGCCACTCCTTCACTTGGCCGCCCGACGACATCGGCCATGCGAGCACATCTTCCGGCGTGTGCCGCACCAGCCGGAAGGCTGCGGGCGTCCCGCGTTGGATTATTTCAGCAAGGTGGCGAAACTCCCGAAGGCGGTGCTCTATGAGCGCTTGCGCGATGACATCGCGGTATCTGGCGGAAGAAGCCTCTTGGCTTCGGTTCCATCGGCTCCTCAAGTACTGATCGTATCTACGGACGCGCGATCCGAACGGGTTCGGGTCTACATCTGGAACCTCACCTACGACCGGACACGGAACGATTACAAATTCCAGATCACCGGCGTAGCCGGCGGAACGCTGGGAATCGATTACGACGCACGGACCGTCCTGCTCGGCTACTACCAGCGAACCGGCGTCTATCTTGCCGCAGACGCCGATCATCACCGGCGCCTCGGTGGAAGATCGAACGCGATCCAAACAAGTGAGCGGGCTCTCGAGGCGGGGTACCGCGATGGCATCCATGCTTTCAGGAAGTCTGGCACCGGCGAGACCGCCATTGTCGTGCGCAACGATCTCGTCGGCATGTACTTGCTGGACTGCGAGGCGATGCACAACATGGGTGAAACGGATACGGGTCTTGCTCGCCTCAACCGGTTTGGTTCGCTAATCGGGGGACCCGGCGTCGTTCCGCCTGGCTTAACGCCCCGGAACAAGAGGGAGGCGACGATACAGCGGACACTGCGAGATAGAAACTTCGGCGAACGCGTCCTCACCGCTTACGGCCATCGCTGCTGCGTCTGCAACATTCAACTCGAAATGCCTGTAGCGGCACATATTGTCGAAGCCGCCGCTGCGCTCTCTTCTGACGACGTTCGAAACGGCCTCGCGCTATGCCCTACACATCACCGCGCATACGACGACGCGCTTATCGGCATAATGCCCAATTACGAGATTAAGGTCAGCCCGGATCGCAAGATGGCGCTGACCGCGGAATCAAAGGCGGGTGGTCTGCTCGAGTTCGAGAGAGGGTTGCGATCCAAAATTCATCTGCCGTTCGATCGCGCGAACCACCCAGATCGCGGATTCCTTAAACTTGGCCTCGCTTCGCGGAAATGGCGCTAACTCGGACAAGGGACCCGCAGCCCCTAGCACCGTAGCCCCAGCTCGATGGCTGCCAAAATTGATCCGGAGGCAACTGCTCGTGCGGAAGCGATCCGAAAACGGATTGCGGCCAAGGGTCTGACGATTGCGGAGTTCGGACGCAGGGCCGGCTTCAGTCGCAACATCACTTACGGCGTGCTCAAGGGGCGCAAGCTTCGCGCACCTGAGGTTGAGCGCGTCAATGCGATTCTAGGACCCGAGACTTAGAGGAACAGGTATCCGTCACACAAAAACGCGCCAGCTAATCGAGTTTTCGTCAATGACGAATCTCTGCAAACGTTTCCTGTGATGGAGAACCGGATTGAGCCCACGGCCCAAGGCGGCGACCCCACGGGTCGCCGTCGCAAATATCCGTTTGACGGAAGCCGAACGCTCCGACATGCAGGCTCAAGCTACTGCCCTCGGGTTGAACTCGATAAGCGAGTATGTTCGTTGGCTTCATAGCCAGCATCATGAGGACCGACATGATAGCGGCCTGATAGTGGCCGATGGCACCGAACCACGCAAGTCAGAGTGGACAGCCCCAAAGCGTTTCCATCGAACGGCTGCTGGGGAAATGTACCTAGGTGACTCTCGTGCCCTCATGTTAGAGTCTCTAGAGCCCGATTCCATTGATCTAATCATGACTTCACCACCGTTTGGGCTAGTCCGCAAGAAGACGTACGGAAACGAAGATGCGGACGTATACCTTAAGTGGTTTCGACCGTTTGCATCTGGCCTGCACCGAGTCTTGAAGCCCCGTGGTAGTGCCGTAATTGATATCGGCGGCGCGTGGAAGCCAGGCATGCCAGCACGATCCCTCTATCACTTCGAGCTATTAATCATGCTCTGCCGGGAGTTCGGCTTTTATCTCTGCCAAGAGCACTTCTGGTACAATCCGGCCAAGTTGCCGTCGCCAGCAGAATGGGTGAACATTCGACGGGTTCGCGTGAAGGACGCAGTCAATACGGTGTGGTGGCTGTCTAAGACGCCGTGGCCAAAGGCGAGCAATAAGCGTGTGCTCGCGCCATACAGCGAAGCGATGGAAGCGCTGTTACGACACGGCTACAAAGCGAAGTTGCGTCCTTCAGGACACGACATATCAGAGAACTTCGCAAAAAGAAACGGCGGGGCTGTCCCAACTAATTTAATCGCTGCAGCGAACACCGAATCGAACGGCCGCTATCAATCATACTGCAACGATAACGGCCTCGAGCGCCATCCGGCTCGCTTCCCGGCGGCGCTACCAGAGTATTTTATCCGGATGCTCACCGATCGCGGCGACGTCGTACTCGACCCGTTCGCCGGTTCGTGCGTCACCGGCGAGGTGGCCGAGGCCCTTGGGCGACGATGGATCGCGTGTGAACTGGAGGCAAAGTACCTGAAGGGGGCGCTTGGACGATTCCAGTCACCGCCTAAGATTAGGCATCTTACGAAACCATACTCGGTCTATCCGCCTGCAGTGTTAGCGAACGGAACTGAAGACGACGAGCTGCTGCCAGCTAACGGTGGTGCAGAGCGACTCCCATCCAACACACGGTCCGCCCAGCCTCGTAAGCCAAAGCTGAAGTCTTTGAAGGTCGCCACAAAGGGCGCTCGCGCGCTTGCCGTCGGCGGATGACCGTCTACACTCCACAGGGCGATGATTGATCGGCTGATGATTGCCTCAGTATCACCCTGCGATGCCTCATACCCGCGGGAATAAGTCACGACCTGGCCGACCGCATCACGAAGCCTATCCGTCCAGTCGTCGCCTTCAAAGTATTTCGCCTCGCCGACAGCAAGTGTGCGGCCGGACTCGATTTCGTACAAAACAACGTCGGGTCGATCGTGCCCCGAGGATACGCCGTAATCCGAAAGAATCTCGACTGCACAAACTTCCCATCGTTCAAGATGTGGACGCTCAAACGTTGGCCCTGGTCTTTGCCAACGTATTGCGTAAGGTCCGACGCCGATTAGCACGTCGCTAGGTCCGGGCTTGATTTGTTGAACGGTCGGCTTAACGCCGATCAGTTCGCCCACAGCATCTGCCATTGCGAGCGCCAGGGCAAGCTCGAATTGCCGCCAGCGTTCCATCGGTCCAACAAGGGTTGCACCGAGGAGTTCTGCGACGGCAGTCTCATCTCGCCGCTCTAGGGCGCGCATGGCGTCGTAAGCCTCCGCTGCAAGACGATAGAGCCGCATGCGCGACGAACGCGCCGATCGCACGTCGTCAGCAGTCGGAGCTTGCAGTAGGGCGTCGTTTGTGATTGGCAACATACGCTCGATGTGCCGCACTGACGCCATCACCGCTGCTGTCCTTTCAAAGTACGTTGCCTCCGGCGGCAGCATGGCGCTAAAACGACGCGCGAACTGCGCGGCAAGTCGCAAGGTCCATCCAAGCACGCGATTAGGGCCGCTGGCAAATGACCTAAATGGTTCCTCGACCACATAGAATGCAGGATTCGCTGTAATCGTTTGTGCTCGAACAGTCTCCGCAGCCATGATACGCCCGCGGATTGCGCCATCGTGACGCAATACGCGCGAGGCGAGAGCGCTTTGCAACTCGTGCGAATTATAACGAGCATATTCGATCAACGACTGAACGGTTCCCGAGATCGACCAATGAAGCAGCAGCAAGTCCGTACTCGACTCTTCGATGCGCCCTCCCGCAGCGTCAACGCCTACACCCTTACGGAAGTAACGCAGGAGGACGCGGACCAGGGACCCTGCTAAATCATCC
>CAXUFI010000001.1:0-65888 GCA_964250245.1 uncultured bacterium | reverse complement strand
CAACGCACGCTCCGGCGGCGGTCGTAACTCCGGGCGCCGCGGGCGCTTGCGCCGGCCGTACGTTGCGAGCCGCCGGAGCGTGCGTTGCGATTTGCGGGGCGCGACGTGCCGCAACGTGAACGGGGGCGACGTTCGCCAACGGATTCACCCGTTCGCCGGTCTTAACCGGTACGAGCGCGGCCGGACGATTCGTCTGACTGAAGGGCCGGGCAACGGCCAGCACCGGCGGCTTATCGTGGTTGACGGTCGCGAGCAGCCGGCGATCTTGTTCGGCTACTTTGACGTGTTGCTGCTGAACGGGCGTCATCCCGATGTGACGTTGCTTCGCGACCGCCTGCTGCTGATACGTCGGACGCGTCCGTAAGCCGTATCTTCCGCCGTTATAACTGATGCGCGTCGCCTCGTTATCGACGTGCACGCTGCGATCGACGTAGACGTTCGTAATGTTGGTCGTGTTCACGCGGGTGACGTAGGTGTTATAGCGAAACGCGTTATTCGACCAGCGGCCGCCGTCGTAGCCGTTGCCGTCGTAGCCCGAGCCGTAGTCGACGCCGCCGTAGAAGCCGACTGCCGACGCCCAATAGCCCGGGTTAAAATGAAAGCCGTCGTTCGTGCCCTGCCAGTAGCCGGGCGTCCAGAGATAGCCCGTTTGCGGCGCCGGCACCCACGTGCCGGGGACCCAGTAGTAGCCGTACGAACCCCACGCCCAGTAGCCCGGCTGCCATATGTCGTTCTGCTCCGGCACGTCGGGCTGTTCGTAAGACGGGATCGGCGGCGGGGCGGTATCGACATAGCTCGCGGTGCCCGGCGAATAGTAATCGGCCGCGCCGCCGCCCGTATCGATTGAAGCGATGCTGTCGGCATCGTCCCAACTCACGCTATCGCCGAGCGCTTCGGAGATGAAGCGGAGCGGCACGTAGGTGCTCGCGCCGACGATGAACGGTGCGACGTCGATCGTTTGCGACTGACCGTTGACGGTCGCCTGCGTCGAACCGATCTGCAACGAGATATCGCGGCCGTTGCCGGTCGCGTTAATCGTGCCGTTATCGTAAACGACGCTCGCGCCGAGTTGCTCGAACACGCCGCGCAACGGCACGAAGACCCGGCCCGCCTGAACGATCGGCGACGGCGAAATATCGACCGCACTGCCGTTTACGGTCACGCCGACATCGGCGTCGGCGGCGACGGTGGTTAGGCCGAAGGCCGCAACCAAGACGGCGGAAGCGATCGTCCGGACGGGACGCGACGTAAGTTTCATGACATACTCCGAACGATGACGACGATGCAGAAGTACACCGCAGGATTAAGGCACGATTACAATCATCGTCCGCTGCCGGATCAGCCGCACGCCGGCGGGTGACGATCCCGCCACATCAGCTATCGGCCGTCGCGATCGCCTCCTTTACGAGACGGCCAGGAGTTTCGGGTGCGGCTCGCCTTGCGATTGTAGTGGCAGCGCCACCATATAGGATCGTTTGGTGTATCGTCACCTACGTTGGAAGCGGATCTGTCCCATCAGTAAGTAAATCGAGATAGGCGGTATATTCGAAAACCCGGCCCCGCTTGCGGCCGGTGCGTTCTCGAACGAGTCCGAGATCTTCCATTTTCTCGAAACCATGCATCGTTGTCGGATGAGAGAGGCCCGTCTTGCTGGCAGCGCGCGTCACCGAAAGGAGCGGCGTTCGCTGCAGCTCCTCATGCAGCCGCTGAAGCGTCGCGGAAGAGCGCCTGCCCTCGATCTTTAGGCGGTCGCCCCGAAAGAGAGTGAATATCTGCTGCGCCGTTTTCGTCGCTCGGCGCGCGGTATGCTGCACGCCTTCGAGAAAGAAACGGATCCACGCAAGCCGGTCGCTGTGCGTTCTTGTGCGCTGCAAGAGTTCGTAATAAACGTCGCGATGTTCTTTAAGATATAGACTAAGATAGAGGAGTGGGTTTTCCATCACGCCATAGGCAACAAGCGCTAACGTGATAAGTAGCCGGCCGAGGCGACCGTTGCCGTCTAGGTAAGGATGGATGGTCTCGAACTGGGCGTGCGCGCGTGCGATCCGGACCAGCGGCAGCTCGGTGCTTCGCGACTGGTTGAGATACCGTTCCAAGTCGCGCAAACATTCGGGCAGCTCCGTCGGCGGCGGAGGCACGAAATGCGCGTTGCCCGGACGCGTGCCACCGAACCAATTCTGACTCCGGCGAATCATACCGGGTTGCAGTTCTCGTCCGCGCCCATGCTCGAGCAGCCGTTCGTGGATCTCATCGAAGAGACGCGTCGAGAGAGGAAGCTCGCTCAGGCGGCCGAGGCCGTAGCGCAGTGCCCGAATGTAGTCGGCAACTTCGACCGCACCGTCGTCGATTTCATTCTGGTCCTCATCCTCGTCCTCAAAAAGCAGTACGTCCGAAAGCGATGACTGCGTACCCTCGATCTGCGCCGACAGGAGCGCCTCCTTGCGGAGATACATCGAGATGAAGAGATTCGCATCGGGGATCACCTGCGACAGGCCGTCGAGTCGCGCCAAGGCAGCTCGCGCTTCGTCGTTAAGAAGAGCGTCGGCGCCGGCAAGTTGAATCGGCCGGCTTGCCATTAAGCCTTCCGGAATGAAGGCGTGGTAGCTCTCGTTGAAAACGCGAATGAGACGCAATTCCCCGCTCGCGATCGCACCCGGCTCACCGCCGGAACCTTTCATAAGGAGTTTTCTTATGAAAGGTTGGGCGCCTTCCTTTAATAAGCCGCCGCGTTATGAAAGCTAACGATATAAGTGAGTCGATCCGCTGCGAAGATGGATTTGCGGGCCGAAACTGCTCCCGAGAGCGGCGCTAACACCGTACGGCCGTCGCAAGCGCCACGACCTGCGTCGCGACGACGAGCGCGATTCGGTCCGGCGTGTCCGGCCACGTTGCAGCTACTGCGCCGGCCCGCCCGGCAGCTGCGACGACGCTTGAGATAACGCCGGCGAAAACGGGCCCGCGATTACGCAGTGCGCAGGCCGAGTCGCTCGGCGACGTACTCGCGCGTTTCGGCGTCGAGAACACACAGGTAACAGCCGCGCAGGCCGCGGGTGAGCAGAACCCGGTACGCGTTCTTCACGATGTCCGTGAACCGCGCGCCGCTGCGCGTGCGGACCACCGTATCGTGCGATGCAGACGGCTGGCCGACCCAGATCCCGTCGCGAATGACGAGGTCGGGTCCCCAGATGACGCCGGCAATGTCGAATTCGAAGCCTTGCGCCGTGTAGACGCAGCCGACTTGCCGGACACCGCCGGCGTCGCTCGCCCAGAATTGGGCGCTGGGGATGCCCTTCGCGAGTTTGCGGGCGTCGGGCTTCGCGTTCCACGGCCGCCGGAACGCATCGATGCGAATGTCTTCGACGAGCGTTCCGTCGGCGTTCGGCATCGACCACGGCCAACAGTAGCCGGCCGTCAGTCGCGCGTTGCGGCCCGCGGCCACGTGTGCTTCGATCGCGGCTTCGAGGGCCGGCGGATCGGCGAACGACCGGACTTCGAACTCCGGCGACTCCAAACGCGTCACGCCCGTTTTGCGAATCTCGAGAAGCTGGTCGACCCAGTCGATGTACTCATCGGATCCCGCGCAGCGGAACTGCGTTCGCAAGTCGATCGTCTCGAAGCGCGCCTCGTGCCGCACGGCCGTCTCGCGCAGTAGAACGGAACTGCCGACTTCATCGGCGCGCACGGCTTGATGGTCGTCGATGAAGAAGACGGCGACCTTCGCCGCTTCGACGATCTCGTCGACTTGAGCGCGCGTCGACTTCAACTCTTTGCGCGTATAGCGGGGCTCGTGCGCGCTTGTCCTTTTGCGCGCGCCGCACGAGCGCGAGGACGGCGTTGAACGCGATAATTTGATCGTCGATCAGCCGGTAGCGCGGCTCGCCGCGCACCATCGCGGCGGTCTGTTCGAGCAGATTACGCGAAGGCGCGTGCTTGCCGGTCAACGCCCGCTGCATCACCGGCAGCCCCCGACCCGCGCCGACCGTGTTCGTTAAATAGTCTTTGAACGTATCCGCGTCGCTGCCGACGTACAGCGGAACTTCGGCGAGGACGGGCGCGAAGCGCGGATCGCGCAATTCCGAGGCAGCTCCGGGATGCATGTTATGCAGCCAGGCGCAGGGCGCGATGGCGATGCCGTCCGCAGCGCGGTCGAATGCCGAGTGCATGTCTTCGAGATAGTGCGCGTACGAGCGGGCTTGTACGCACGGGTGAAGTACTTTGCGCGTACTGCCGCCGAGCCACGTCTCGACGCAATCGTCCCAGTCGCTCGCGGAGGCTTCGCTCCATTGTTTGAGTTCCACGAGGACGGCCGAGTCGCGGCCTGCCGGCGAGCGGCCGAAAATAAACGCGTCGAGTCGCGCCGAGCTTAACGGCAGTTGCATCTCCAGCACGACGCCGTGGTCGCGAACGCCCGCGTACCGCAGCTGATACGCGAGGGCGCTCAGCGAGTTGCGCCAGGACATAAATTCTGAAGCGGAAGCCCGAAAACGGTAGTAATCGTAGAAGCTATCTCCGAGCCGCGCCGCGATCTGCTTCTGGACGCCCTCCTCGACGAAGTCGTTGCTCGAACCCGCGAACAGCTGCATCCGCGCCCGCTTCGTGACGCCGCCACGCGCTCCCGCGGGCCCGGAAGGTGCGTGGGAGGCTGCTACGCCGGCCGGCCCGCTCTACTGCGAACTCGCATGCGTTGCCTACGGTCGAAGCCAGGCCGGCAGTTGAAGTGAACTGACTGAAGTCCGGGAAAAGCGCGGGGTTTGGGTACGATTACCGGTGTCGTTGCCGGAAGTAGTTCGCAACTCTGCGCTTGAAACCGTAGCCGATTCGATTCCCGCTTGCAGTTCCCGGAAGGCGATACCATGGACATAACCCAGTTAATTCTCGACGATCATCACGAACAGCGCCGGCTCTTCTCCATTTTAGAGCAAATCGACCGTAACGACGTCAAGTCGTTACAGGCCGTCTGGAATCGGCTTGCGGCGTTTTTAGAGACGCACGCGCAGGCCGAGGAAGAGATTTTTTATCCGGATTTGCTGCGGCTCGGAAAAGGCGCCGGAGGAAAAGATAGCTCCGAAGACGAGACCGAAGACGCGATTAAGGACCATAACGAGATTCGGGATGCGGTTGTCGACGCGGCGAAGCATCCGGTCGGTAGCGACAGCTGGCTGAAAGCCGTAGCTGCGGCGAATGAAGCGAATAGCGATCACATGGCGGAGGAAGAGCGCGAGGGGCTCACCGATTTCCGGCAACAGGCCGGGCTCGCGTTACGTCACGATCTCGCCGTGCGGTTTGCCGCGTTTAACGCGGTGCACGTAACGGGCGTCGAGCCCGTCGATAAGGATCCGAAAGAATACATCGCGGCGCACAGTTAAGCCGGCGGCGACGGTGCGGTCGATGCGAACCTTTCAACGTGCGTAACTGCATGTAACCTGGGCCGGTGTTGACCCGCCGAGGAGCGCAAGCGGCAGGTTCGAAGCTCCGGGCGTGACGCACTCGTCTCCGGTCCGGTTTACATTCGCCGACATTCGATCGTCGTTACGCTCCGACGCGATCTCGCGCGGCGAAGCGTACGCGCGTTCCGGCCGCGTGACGGTCCTCAAAGTCGGTAACGGCGGAAACACGGTTACGGCGAGCGTGCGCGGAACGCAGCGAGCGCCATACAGCGTCACGGTCTACGTTTCGCGCACCCGTACCGGACGCACGCTCGTCAGCGGCTATTGCACGTGTCCGGTCGCCGCCGATTGCAAGCACGTCGCGGCGGCGCTCATCGCCGCGCTCGGCAAAGCGGCAGCGGAGCCGGCACGCCTGCCGGGGCCCGTGCTGGTCGCGCAACCGCCGGCGGCGCCGGCGCAACCGCTCGTCACGCCGGCGCAACCACCGGCGACGACGTTCGCGCAACAGAGAAAACCCGTCGCCGCCGATCCCCGCGTCGATTGGTGGCTCGAATGCATCCGCGCGAGCGTTCCGGCCGCGCCGTCCGCGGCGGCCGCGGGCGACGAACGCGTCGCGTACCTGTTCGTTCGCGAAGCGCGGAGGTCGCGCTCGTTTCCGATCGACCTCGTCGTAACGCGTCTGACGAAAACGCAGCGTTGGGCGAAGGTGCGCGACACGAACGCCGAAGCGCTGGTAAACGCGACCGCGCGCGCCATCGCCCCCGATGATACGGTCGTCGGCCGCTTCCTGCAGATGTACGAGCGCACGTATCAGGGCCGGACGGCGCTGGCGGACGAGCTTTTGCGGCGCATCGTCGCGACCGGGCGCGCGTACGTCGACGAGCCGAACGCTCCGCCGCTGACGCTCGGCCCGCCCCGGACCGCGCGCATCGCATGGGTGCCGGCGGCCGACGGCACGCAGCGTCCGGCGCTCGCGTTCGACGAACCGGAAACGATCGTGCTGCCCTGCGCCGCGCCCTGGTACGTCGACTTGCAAACGCTCGTCGCCGGACCGGTCGAGGCCGGCCTCCCGCAAGCGACGCTCGGTGCGATCCTCGAAGCGCCGGCCCTCGACCGCGAACAAGCCAAGCGCGTGCGCGACGCGTTTGCGGGGACGATCGCGAATCTCGCACTCCCGCCGCCGCTCGAACTTGCGGAGCGCGCGCTGCGCGTCGAGCCCGTTCCGACGTTGCGCTTGCGTAGCGTCGAACTGCCGGCCGCGCCGTTTCGCGGGTGGCAGACGCGAGCGGAACCGCCGCGCGCGATCGATTTCGCCGAGTGGTCGTTCGGCTATGGCGCGTCGACGATCGATCCTTCGTCGCAAGCGGCCGAGGTGCGGTCGATCGTGGGTAGCGAGTCGCTCGTCTACGAGCGTTCGCCCGAGGCCGAGCGGCGCGCGGCAGAACGCTTGCGAGCGCTCGGCCTCAGCATCGATCCGGAGACGCAAAATCTGGCGCGCGAACGCGCCGTCTGCTTACGTTTTACCGGCGAAGACGAAGCGTCGTGGCCGGCGTTCGTGCACCGGTCCGTGCCCGTCTTGCGCGCCGAAGGCTGGCGGATCGAGATCGACGCGAGTTTCCGCCACGCGATCGTCGCCGTCGGCCATGACGACGCGTGGCAGACGAGCGTCGGCGAGCGCGCGGGCGGCTGGTTCGATATCGGCATCGGGCTCGACGTCGGCGGCACGCGGATCGAACTGCTGCCGATCCTGCGCGACCTCGCGCGGCGCCCGGGCGGCTTCGACGCGCTCGAAGGTTTGGGTGCGGGCGAGTACTTTTACGCCGCGCTGCCCGGTACGGGCACCTTCGCGTTTCCCGCCGAGCGGTTGAAGGCGATCCTCCACACGCTCATCGAGCTCGGCGAGCCCGATGCGTTGCGCGACGACGGGACGCTGCGCTTGCCGCGCACGCGCGCCACGGTGCTGGGCGAACTCGAGGCGGCGTCGGACCTGCGCTGGGACGCGCCCGAGCGGTTACGCGAGCTCGGCGAACGCTTACGCAACTTCGCCGGCATCGCGCGCGCGCCGCTCCCGGCGTCGTTCCGTGGCGAGTTGCGCGGCTACCAACGCGACGGTCTCGACTGGCTGCAATTCCTCGCCGCGTACGGCTTCGGCGGGATCCTCGCCGACGACATGGGCCTCGGCAAGAGCGTGCAGACCCTCGCGCATCTGCTCTGCGAACAGGAAGCCGGCAGGCTCACGCAGCCGGCGCTGCTCGTGGTGCCGACGAGTCTAGTCCATAATTGGCGCGACGAAGCCGCGCGCTTCGCGCCGTCGCTGCGGGTGCTGCCGCTGCACGGCGCGGGCCGCGCGGAACGCTTCGGCGAGATTGCGGATCACGATCTCGTCATCACGACGTACGCGCTGCTCGTGCGCGACGTCGCGTTGCACGACCGCGCGTGGCACGCCGTCATCCTCGACGAAGCGCAAGCGATTAAAAATCCGCTGGCTAAGGCCGCGCAAGTCGCCATGCGGTTGTCCGCCGCTCACCGGCTCTGTCTTACCGGAACGCCCGTCGAGAATCACCTCGGCGATCTGTGGTCGCTGCTTTCGGTCGCGTTGCCCGGCGCGCTCGGCGACCGCGGCCGGTTTTCGCGCCTCTTTCGCACGCCGATCGAGAAGCACGGCGACGGCGAGCGCAAGCGCATCTTGGCCGAGCGCATCGCGCCGTTCGTGCTGCGCCGGATCAAGGAAGACGTTGCGAGCGAGTTGCCCGAGAAGTCGGAGATCGTGCAGCGCGTCGATCTCGCCGGCGGCCAGCGCGACCTCTACGAGTCGGTGCGCCTCGCCATGCACGAGCGCGTCCAAGAGGAGATCGCGCAGCGCGGCCTCGCGCGTTCGCAGATCGTCATCCTCGACGCGCTGCTCAAACTGCGGCAGGTCTGCTGCGATCCGCGACTGCTGCCCGAGCGCATGCACAAACAAGCGGACGGCGCGAAGCTCGCACTCTTGCGCGATATGCTACCGCAGATGGTGGAGGAGGGCCGCCGCGTGCTGCTCTTCTCGCAATTCACGAGCATGCTCGATCTGATCGTTCCGGAACTCGAGGCGCTCGGTATCGACTACGTGATGCTCACGGGTGAAACGAAGAACCGCGAGCTTCTCGTTAAACGTTTTCAAAGCGGCGACGTGCCGGTGTTCCTCATTAGCCTGAAAGCCGGCGGGACGGGCCTGAACCTAACGGCGGCCGACACCGTGATCCACTACGACCCGTGGTGGAACCCCGCGGCGGAGCGTCAGGCGACCGACCGCGCGCACCGGATCGGGCAGAAGCAGCACGTGTTCGTGTACAAGCTCGTTGCGGCCGGCACGGTCGAGGAGAAGATCGTCGAGTTACAGTCGCGCAAGGCGGAACTCGCCGCCGCAATTTTTTCTCAAGGTGCGACCGCGACGTCCGCGCGGTTCTCGGCGGACGACGTGCAGCGCTTGTTCGCGCCGGTCGAGGTGTAGTGCCTCGCGCTAGCCGGGGTCGAGTGCGTTGAGGGCCGCGTCGCCGGACACGATGCGAAAGAGCCGCGGATAGTATTCTTCGGCATTGGAGAGCATGAGTCCGAGCAGGCCGTGAAGGACGGCCGCATCCAGGTGTTCGTCGCGATATTGCAGCTCGAGGAACAGGCCGGCCCCTTTCGTAAACTTCGCCAGCGACATCGGTTCGTTGGCCTGCATCGCCGCGTCGAGAAGTTCCGCACGTAAGCCGGCCGCTGCCGGAATCTCGCAAACGTACGTATAGATATGAAGCCACTCGTTGGCTATGTTGCAGACGAACGACCATTCACGCGTGCGGCCACCGATCGTGACGATCCGGCGCGTCGCATCGAGCCGAAACGATGTGGTGTTGGACTCTTTGAGCAGCGTCGCGAGCCTGAGGGAGTTGCTGCGAATGTTGTTGTCGCTCATGTGCCGAGTATAACAGCGGGACGTGTCGCACGTTTGGCACCTGAAGTGGTCTAGTGTGAGTCGGGCAACCAGGAACCATCCGCATCGAAATACGTTGCCTCTCGTGAGAGCGCACGACTCCGAGGGATCCGCCGGCACCGTACGGCCCGCGGACGCTCGCAGCCGTTCGCATGTCACATTACGGCCGAAGCGATAACGCGGCTCGACCTGCCGCCGTTAACACATGAAAAGACCGGCGCGTCATCGGAGGGCCAAATCCGTGAATATTTCGAGGCAGATCGCAATCGCCGCACTCGCCGGGACGCTCGGGATCGCAGCCGGGCCGGCTCCCGCCTTTGCCGACGGAGCCGCGAGTACGAGGAACATCATCATCGGTGGCGCGGCGGCGGCCGCCGGGACGCTCCTCATCATCAACCACAACAAGAAAGTGCACCAGAAATACGCCGAATACGACCAACGTCAAGCGCAAACGCAAGCGAGCGCCAATCAGGCCCAAGCCGCCTATGAGTCGGAGAGGCAGGCGTACGCGCACGAGGCGGCGGTCGCGAGCGCGTATCGCAAAGAAGTGGCGCTGCAGCATGCCGCCGTTCGCGAGCGGGATGCGAGAATCGCGGCGCTGACACGCTCGCTGCTCGTCGCTAAAGCCGGTACGCGAGGCCAGACCGCGGCTTTCGCGCGGCCGGCGGAACCACGAGTGGTTCCCGTCGCCGTCGCTGCAGCGGGCCGCCCGGCCCCGGCCCCGGCGCAGCGCGACGTTTCGTACGGATGGGGCTCCTATTGAGCTGCGTAACGAATCCGCGGCGTGCCGCTATGCTGTGGATTGCATCGTCCGTTTCGGTCATCGCGACACTTAGCGCGTGCGCGTCGCAACCGGCGCCGAACGGTCCCGCTCAAACGGCAGAAAAGCTGACGCGGGCCGTCTACGCAAACGACGTCGCAGCCACGGCGGACAATTTCGAAGACGCCGTCAAAGGGACCGTCACGCGCGGCGACGTCGGCTTACTCTCCGATAAGATGCACGCGCTCGGCGAGTACAAATCCTTAGCCGAACTGAGCTCGGCGCCCGATTCCGGACGGTACACCTATGCTGCGAACTTCGCCAACGGTCGCATGGTCGTGGAGCTACGGCTCGATCCGAACGGGAAAGTCGGCGCCTACCGAGTCGTGCCGGGCGAACCCGGCGAAGGCGTTCACGCTTCGCTCTAGGACCGTTCGCGCGCATCGCTGTTATTAGCGTTCGCCTTCATTCACGTGCCAGCGGGCGAACAAGGGCGGTTAACCGCCGGTCGAACCGGCGCAGGACGAGCCGAAGATCGAAGACGGCCAAGAGAATGAGCCGATCTCGCCGCGCGAGTCCGGCAAGACCGATCGAGGCGCCGCTCCATCCGGCTCGCCGCGCCGTCGCTCCAAGCGCCGCTCTTGCGAGAACGGGGGAAGCGTCGATCGAATCGCCGTTTTCCACCCAATTTCCCGAATGTCGTGGTGGTGGCTTGTACGAATACCTCGACTTCGCAATTCCGTCACTGTCGGTACGAATCGAGCCGAGTGCGGCCAACGGTTTAGCCACGGCTTCTTACGCGGTCGCGCATCAAGTCACCGTGATTTCGAAACGACGGCTTGGAACGATGCGAGGCACGATAGCGGCAGACGCTCTAAGTGCGATCCGGGCCGCAATCGCAGAATCACTCGGCATCGCCTCACGGTAGCGAGGTAACGTCGCCATTCTCGCATTGCCGCGCTCGGCACAGAGTTGCGGTCATCGAATAATATTTTAATGGATCAGACGCGGTCGCCATCTACAAACTCGTCGAGTGCACACGCAAACTCGTATCTCTCGCTGCAGCCAGCCGGCCGGCTCCCTCAGTTGCACCGTAGATTTCGACCACGCCTTTCGGCAGGCTCGCTGCGGATTCGCGTAGCATCGCCGCGACGGCGGACTCCGGCTGGCGAATGTGAATGACGAGCAAATGAACGGCTCTCGTCAACGGAATAAGCAACCAGCGACGCGCGACGATTTCGGGGTCGACTTTCTCAGTGCTGCCGATGTTCGGGTGTTTGATGCGATTCGCGTAAAGGTCGTCGAGACCGAGTAGCAGTGTCGCCCAGCCTTCGAGGCCGCGGCACGAGTCGTATTGCACGATGCGCCAGGCGTCGCTGCCTTCTGGCGCACTGGTGCGCGTCAGCGGATTACAAGCGTCCCATACGGTGTTGCCCGCCGCCTGTAGTTCGCCGGCTAGGCGCGCACAGCGGCCGCCGCGTTCGTCGCGCGCGATCTCGGAATGCGGGACGCAAATGAGGTTGTCGACCGGTCGCGCTTTTCCGATTGCCGCCGCGGAGCCGAGCGCGCGTACGAGTGCGGGCGCGTCGTCGATCCGGCCTTCGAGAATGAGGATGCGTCCGCCGACGAGGTCGGTTCGCGGCTCCACGTTCCAATTTGGGAAGCCGATCGTCCGCGCGAAGGCGTTCGCGAATAACGCGACGTTGTGCTGCATGCGCAACGAATCGCCGAGCGTGCGGGCGATGCGCTCGTTTTTGGGGACGCCGAGCAGCCAGTTGCACGACGTTTGACGGCGGATCAGTTGCACGAGACCGTCCGCCAGTACGAGGCGGCGCGGCCCGTAAACGGCCATCAGGAGATCGCGTTCGGCGTCTGACCAGTCTTGCGCCTCGTCGATCAGGACGTGATCCCAGTCGAAGCGCTCGCGATCTTCGTCGATGACGGCCTCGCCATCGTCGCCCGTTGCGCCGGCGTTCGGCGTCAGGGCCGTCGCGACTTCGCGGAACGTCTCGTCGACGCGGTCGTAGTCGATCGTCGCGTTCGCAGTGTGCGGAACGCTGCCGCCCGCGGCGGCGACGAGACCCAGCAAGAAGCTCATGGTCGTTTCGACGTGTATGCGGGATCCCAGCAGTCCTTGTGCCTCCGGCATGCTCGTGAGGATGTGCCGAATGTCGCCGCCGAGCGCGTGATGGAAGGTGAGGACGAGTACGCGCGCGCCGTTGTGTACGGCTAAACGCGTAGCGAGCAGCATCAGCGCGGTTGTCTTGCCGCTTCCGCCGTGACCGGTAAGCCGAATCATCGCGCTACCGGCCTGCGGCGCGAGTTCTGCCACGAGGTCGCGTACGAGCGAATCGCGTGCGACGCGCTCAACTTTGAGCCGATCGAGCGGCGTCAGCGTACGGCGCAGGAGCAACCGATCGCGAACCGCCCTTACGCCCGCGCGCGTCGCTTCGTCGGCGCGGCAAAGCCACGAATTCTGATTGCAGGCGGCGGTCAGCAGCCCTCGCCAATCGCTCGCGCCTACGATTGACGGATCGACGCCGTCGAGGGCCGACGGCTCGAGCTGCGTGAGCCAGGCGAGCGCGTGAACGTAAAGATTTGCGTAACCGCTGGCTGCGGCAAAGTTCTTGATAGCATAGGCGGCAGAGCGGGCTTGATCCGAACAACTGCGGTCGCTTTGTTTGCCGTTGTAGATCGCGAAGAGTTGGTCTCCAATGCGTTGGAAGCGAGTGGCGTCGAGTTGTTTAATCTCGACCGCGATGAGGCCGCTCGTGATCGAGGGGGGCGTCGGCGCATCTGCACGCTGCGCGCTGGGGATCGAGCGGGGCGTTACCAGGTCCAGCACGATGAGAAGATCGACGTCGACGCCGCTTCGCGCGCCGACGAGCAGGTCGACGCGGTCGTTCGGGTCCGACGCGACTTCCGGCCAGGCGCGGCGGATATCGCGCTCGAGCGCCTTGACGAGCTGCGCTTCATTCTGCGGTGACAACAAATGAACGGTGAGCAAGTGCGCTTAATATCGGCAACCGGCCGTGAAAGCCTTGCGCAAGCACGTCGGCAAGCAGTTGCGATAGCGCCCGCTTCCATCGAAAGCGATCCGCCCACGGTCGCGAAGGATCTGAAGGCTCTGACGGATCTTCTCCTCGACACGCCGGTTATTCGGAAAGCTGCGCCGTAGCGGCTCCACAATCGCGTAGACCTCCGGTAACGTAAACGATTCGTCGAGCGGCCGGATGAGGAACGAGACGGCAATCGGCCAGGGTACTTGCGAATCGCTCACGCCACGGGCATCCAGCCGGAAGGCCATTCCACCGACAACGCCGCCGAATAATAGCGATCGAGCTCGTCTCGGGTTATGAGCGGCGAGCCGAAGCCGACCGGTAACGTTCGCTTCCCGCGATCCACGGCGACCGCCGCGAGTTATCGAGATAGCGGCTTCCGGCAACACGTCGGATTTAGCCAGATTGCACGACGCACACGAAAGCACGAGATCCCAGAGCGGGTCCGAAAGCAGGAAGCTCCAGGGAATCACGTGATCGACGTGCGGCGTCGCTCCATCGTCGATCGGGCGTTCGCAATAGAAGCACTGCGTACGATCGGTGACCCGCAGAAGATTTTGGATATCGACGTTGCTTACGAACGCAGCCGTGAGAACTGTACGCGGCTTGCGTCGGCTTTGGAACCGTTTACGCCAAGGCCGCGAGGCTGGGTAGTGGATTTGCCATTCGTCCACGCACAAACGCTTCTCTCGAATGAAATCTTGACGCTCGAAACGACCGCCGGCGACGTGGATTCGCTCGGAGCGATTAAAGGCAGCGGCGGCTTTGTCGAAGTCGAGAGGTTCTCGGCTCGCGTCCCGTATGAGGGGTTCACGCTGCTCGTGCTGAGCATCGATGGCCTTATCGTTGCGAAGACGGCAGCCGGCCGCCCGAAGGACGCGGCAGGCCTCATCGAACTTCGAGCGTTGCGGGAAGCCCGTAAGCTCGCGAGTGCAGCAGACGTTGGTGAGCACGAATGTAGCGACCGCGTCGGTGCCGAGTTTTGGCGAACCGCGAACACGGTGAATCCGGGAGTGTTTCCGAGACGACCGGAGCAGGCCGAGCCGAAGATCGAAGACGGCGAAGAGAATGAGACCGATTCAGGGCCGATGACGATACGGGCTTCAACGCGCGCTTCGACCGGCAGTGGGTTTCGTCTAGCGGCTGGCACCCTCGCGTGGAAGGGTTGGCTCGAAAGCGGGCGGTCAGTGCCGGTATCGTCCCTAGGCCCGTAGCCCAGGTGACGCTGCGCCGTATTTTCGATGCCGCGGCTGAGATCGAACTCTCGCCGAGCGCGGTGGCTGAGCTGGATGGCCTAGCGTCCGCCCGAGGGAATAGCGTGGCGGCCCGAGACCTTAATAAGAGTTACCGGCGTTACGGCGAACGATCGTGCCGAGGTGCTATGAGAGAGCCTGTGATCCCTCAACTCGCAGCGCGCGAGTTCTTGGGTTGGGAAGCCGCTCAAGACGAGAAGTTCGAACTTCATCGTGGCTTCGTAATGGCTTTCGCCGGTGGGACGGTCGATCACGATACCATCGCATTCAATCTGCGTACCGCCTTTGATCGCTCGTTTCCGCCACCATGTAGAACGTTCGGTTCGGATGTCAAAGTTCGAGTAAGCGCGGATACTTTTTACTATGCAGATGCCGGCGTTATTTGTGAAGTCATTCCCGGCGATGCGACGGTCGTGGAACGAGCACGCATCGTTGCTGAAGTTCTATCGCGAAGTACCCGCTCGTACGATCTGGTCGAGAAGCGGGCGGCTTATCGGGCGCTCGCGTCGCTCGTCGCATACGTCGTCGTTCACGCCGACATGCGACGCTGCGAAGTCGATGTCCGCGGGCGCGACGGCACATGGCGAACGGAGACGTACGACGATAACGAAATCTTCGTCGATGGCCGCTCCGTTGCTCTCGAGTCGATTTACGCTCGTTCGTCGCTTGCGAGCGGGGACGGCCCGTAGGAAGCAAGGCGGCGCGCGCGTGCCCGGCGGGTTCCGCACTCGTTTCACGCTTTACTGCGGCCTTCGTCACTCCGCGCTGTCGTATCGCTCCTCGCGCGCGAACGTCGTGGTACGCGAACAGGCGCACGAGGTTGCAGCGTACGGAGTCGCATACGAACGGGAGCGAATACGAACGTTGCCAGCGCATCGGCGCCGACATCTGGCGAATCGCGAACGGGGTCGATCCGAGGCTCCCGTCTATCGAACTAGAGGAGGACGAGCCGAAGAACGAAGGCAGCGAAGAGGATCAGGCCGACGCCGGCCGATGCCGACATAGGCTTCGGGCTACGCGCCGCGACCAGATTTCGTGACTATGCCGGCCGCAGAGCCTATCGAGCAATACAGTTCCGGCCATATGCCCGTCTGCCGGTCGGACGGGGTTTCGAACGAATGGCGCGTGAAAGCGCGGGCAGAAGCTTGCGGTGTAGTCATCCCTGTAGGACATTACGTAGTATGCCGCATCCCCGAATCTCCGTTCGGTTGAGCGACCGAGCCTACGCCATCCTCTCGGCGCGCGCGTTAGCGGACGATCGAAGCGTTGGGCAGCTCATTCGCGAACTTGCCGAGAAAGGTGCTGCCGACTTGCGCCGGGCTCAGATTCGAGCGGAGCGAAGCGGTTTCCGCTCGTTATCGAAGTGACCCGAACGTTCGTAATCTTTACGACCAGATCGCCGCCGTCGGAAGCGAAGCGCTCCAAAGTAGTCTTCCGGAAGAGGAACGTTCGTAAGCGATGATCGCCGGAAACGTATTCGTCTGTGACTGGCGGGAAGACGTCCTGCCAAAGAAGCGAATAAGGGCGGCCGGCCGGCGATCATCGTTGAAGACACCGAGCATAGGCCTTACCAGGCCCGCTGTTCCGGCTCGAGCGAGGGTCCCACCGCGACTCGCCGCTTGAGTCCGGCAAGATCGATCGAGGCGCCGATCCATCCGGCTCGCCGCGCCGTCGGTCCGAGCGCCGATCGTGCGTGCACGCGGGAAGCGTCGATCGAACCGCCATCGATGAATTCGGCAAGAATGACGGTCGCGCGCAGCACGTCGTACGACACGACGAGATAATCGGGCAAGCTACCGGCGGAGAGGCGCTCCGCCATCGGAGCGTAGGCCGCTGCCGTCAGCCGATTGGAGGCAACGCCGCTAACGGCCTTCACTTGGATCTCGTGGCCGTGCCGGCTGCAGAGCGCATCGAGCAACTTGGCATTTACCGGGACGAGTAACAACGGCGCCTCACATCGCCAGCAGCGCACGTTGCTCGCCGCCCACGCTTCGACGGCGACGCGCGCGACTTGCGATCGGCTCGTATATCGTGCCGCTTCGCCGAAGTCCAGATGCACGCTCGGGCGCACGCCGGCAAGTAGTTTGCGATACCGCCCGCTGCCGTCGAACGCGATCCGCCCACGGTCGCGAAGGATCTGAAGGCTCTGACGGATCTTCGCCTCGACGTGCCGGTTATTCGGAAAGCTGCGCCGTAGCGGCTCCGCAATCGCGTAGACCTCCGGTAACGTAAACGATTCGTCGAGCGGCCGGATGAGGAACGAGACGGCAATCGGCCAGGGTACTTGCGAATCGCTCACGCCACGGGCATCCAACCGGAAGGCCATTCCACCGACAGAGCCGCCGAATAATAGCGATCGAGCTCATCTCGAGTTATGAGCGGCGAGCCAAAGCCGACCGGTAACGTCCGCTTCCCGCGAGCCACGGCGACCGCCGCGAGCTTATCGAGATAGCGGGCATCCGGCAACACATCGGATTTGGCCAGATTGCACGACGAACACGAAAGCACGAGATCCCAGAGCGGGTCAGAAAGCAGGAAGCTCCAGGGGATGACGTGATCGACGTGCGGCGTCGCTCCATCGTCGATCGGGCGTTCGCAATAGAAGCATTGCGTACGATCGGTGACCCGAAGAATTCTAACGTACTTCGCAAGCGACCCGCGCTCGGCGCCGTCGCGCTCGACCTTTTAGATGATTAGTGGCGCCAGCATATTGACGCGCTCGAGGTACCGCGCCCACCAGTGGTTAGCGATCGTCTCGAGCGCATGCCCGCTCGTCCGGATGAAGCTTAGCGATTGATGGTCGCTCGTGATGGAATCGTCACCCGGGCGCCAGTCGTAGAGGCGCGGCATTCCGCTTGGCGCGCTCCGGTGAAAGCGATCGAGCACGTTGATCGTTAGAACGCGCGCCATCTCGCGGTCTAAGCGCAGACGAGCATCCGCCGGCAACTCACTCAGGCGCCGGACGTTACTCAAGTCCGAGGTACTGCGGATGCGCCGTACGACTTCCGGTTCGGCGGTAATGGTCGCGGCCTGCCGCAATCGAAACACGACCGTCTGAACCCAATAAAGCTCGACGAACTCATGCCCGATTCGCAGCAGCGAGATCCGCGACTCCGCTCCGCCTCGCACGATGCGAACCAACGCCTTTAAGAGCGCCGGCTTATACGAACTCGACAGGCTGGCGTCGCGGGCGAGCGCTGCGACCTGATCTACCGTTACCAAGGGTCGCTCACTGTAAGATTGCGAGCCGCTCCGCCCGAGGGTTAAGCGCTCGCAGCGACCCGTCGATTAAGCCGACGAGCGCCACGCCGTTTCCCTCGAGAATGTTCGCGATCCAGGCGTCGCGTCGCTCGGGCGGCGTTCCGAACGCAAGCACGGGCTCCGCACCCGCGATTTCCGCTTCGTAGCGGACGCGGTAATCGAAGAGCTGCCCCATGCCGTAACGCATCCGATCCACAGCGCGGGCCGGGTTGGCGAGTGACTTTGCCTCGACGAGGACGCGTTGTTCGCCGACTTTCGCGTAAAGGTCGATGTTGTTGTTATAGAACCAGCTGCCGCCGCGGGCTTCGACGAGCCGGCTGATGTGCCGTAAGACGCGCTGATGGTCGGCTCGAGCGCGCTCCTGTAATGCGGCACTCTCGGCGAGGTTCGGCATCGCCCCGCCTTGCCAAACGTAGCCAGTACCGTCCGGAATAACTGCCGCCGTCCGCAGCGCGTCCTTTGGTGCTAAGCTCAGCGGGCTAACCAGACCATCGAGCAGATCGTCAACGGTCGGCAGCGTCTCGATGTCACCGAGCGTCACGCCTCCCGCAATAAGCAAGCGATGGTAATCATAGGTCGAGAGTTCGCGTACCGCGGCCTGGAATTGCGGTGACGTGGCCGTTCCCGTTTCGGCCCAAACGGCGCTGCGCACGGGAACGGGTATTGGAAACTGCCGATAGCCTTTAATATCGACGAACCGCAGCGAGGCGTCTATGGGATCGGCGTAGGGAACGCCGAGCCGTCCAAAGCCAAAATACGTCCCGGCATCGGGCGCTCTCGATCCCTTCCCCGGCCGGTAGTAGACGAAATGATCGTCGGGCACGATTCGCTTGAAGTAGACGCGCGGATAGTGATAGATCACGCGTTCGACGTCACGGTATCTTGGGTTGGGCTCGTCAGCTACGAAACGTTGGCTTAAGACGACAGGCATCAGCGATGTCTAAACTTCAAGCACACCAAGATCTCGAATGCAGATTGCTTCGATGATCCGTCTGCTTGTTTCAAGATAGATTACCGAGCGTTTTCACGAACAGGCATCGTGCAGCACGATTGGATATTGCGCGAGGCGGTGATCCGCAGTCACGAGAGTGAGCCGCTCGACGAGAGCTTGCGCCACGATCATGCGATCGAATGGATCTCGGTGATGCGTAGGCAGGCGCCCCAAGGCCAGTGAGTGCTCGAGCGAGATTGCGAGAGGAGTGATTTGCTGTAAGCGTAGTCTGGATCGAATGAAGTCTTCCGTGTCGCCAACGACGGTGAGCTTCCCGATCTGGGACTTGATAACGACTTCCCAAACGCTCGCCACCGAAAGAGTCAACTCATGATGCGCTTCGCGCAAAAGCGCCTTTGTTTGCGCGCCGAGATTGCCTGACGCGCCCACCATCCACAGCCACGCGCTGGTGTCGAGCAAATATCTCACGAATACGGCTGGAAATCCGCTGGAACGATCGTATCGAAATCGTCCGCGATGAAAATTCGCCCATCATCGATCCCAAGCTCGCGCTGTGCCGGCTGTTCGATCGGAACTAGCCGTGCAACGGGTTTCCCGGCCTTGGCGATAACGATCTGCTCGCCCGCCACGACGGCCGTAAGTAACGCTGAAAATTGCGTCTTGGCTTCGTGAACGTTGACGGTGCGCATTCATCAACTCTAGCTTAGTCCACTTGCTTAGTCAACCGCGGGCCGCTAACGTAACGCACGACGCAGAATCCGGAGCAGAATCGAAGCTCCTTGCGAGCTCGGCTTTCGCCGAATATCAAGGAGTTTATGAAACGCACGCGTGCTACGGGCGATGGGCTTCACGGCGCGAAGTAGGTTCGGAATGTGGCCGATACAAGTGCGCGAGGCGCTTCGGCGCCACGCCGAGGCGGTAGAGTGAATAGATGCTTATCCAGCGCACGCTCGTCGCGAACAGTCGCCCACGATATCTTCGCGCCGACGTGATAACCGGCAAAGCAAGTTTGATCGTTCGTCCCGCGGTACGCAACCGGTCGACGAATGCGAGGTCTTCCATGATCGGTAACTGCGGAAATCCGCCCAACCGCTCGAAGATCGACCGGCGGCAAAAGATCGCGCTATCGCCGAACCAGATGCCGAGCACACGCTGTTGCAGCGCGTAGATCGCCGCGAGAACCCGAGCGGGAAGCGCCGGATCGTCGAAGCGCAACGTGAAGTTTCCGCCGGCGACCGCGGGGTCCCGCAGGACGCGACGGATCTCGTCGAGCGCCCCGGCCGCGAGCGTGGTATCGGCGTGCAAGAAGAGTACGACATCTCCGGTCGCGACGGCGGCGCCCGCATTCATTTGCCGGGCGCGCCCGCGCTCGGCAACCACGGTTCGTGCTCCGAGCGTTCGCGCGATCTCCGGCGTTCCGTCGTCGCTGCCGCCATCGACGACGATCCATTCCCAGGGTGGCGCTTGCACGGGCAATTCCGCCTGCCGCAGCGCGAGCGCGCGCGCCTCATTGAGAACCGGCATGACGATCGAGACGCGCACCTGCGAGCGTTACGATGAGCATTCGGCCGCTCCCGCCCGGGCTGGCCGCAGGCGTTACGGCGTTGCAGCTCGTCGGACTCCTCATTCTCGAAGTGCGCAGCCCGCTTCGGTCCGCAAGCGAAAATAAGATGCTCCGCGATCGTCGCAATCTGATCGTGGCGGCTACGGCCGCGCTACCGGTCGCGCTTATCGAGACACCGATCGCGCGCAGGCTAACGGTCATCGCGCAACGCAAGCGCTGGGGGCTTCTCAGAGTCGTTCGGCTACCGCTCGCGCTCGAGACGTTGCTTGCGGTTCTGCTCCTCGATTATACGATGTACGTATGGCATCGGCTCGCGCATCGCACCTCGCTTCTGTGGCGCTTTCACCAGATGCACCATACCGATCGCGACATGGACGTCACGACGGCGCTACGCTTTCACTTCGGCGAGCTGGCCCTTTCGATATTGTATCGCGCACTTCAGGTCGTGCTCATCGGCGTCTCGCCGCTCGCCTTCTCGCTCTGGCAACTCTCGTTCACGGCGTCCGTTTTGTTCCACCATTCGAACGTGCGGCTTCCGGCGAGTTGGGAGCAGCGCTTAGCGCGTATCATCGTAACGCCGCGCGTCCACGCGATCCATCACGCCGCAAACGAGCGGCTCCAGAACGCGAACTGGTCGTCGGGGCTCATCGTTTGGGATATGATTCATGGGACGTTCACGAACGACGCGTCGTCCAGTGCGGCGCGAACGATGGGCCTGCCCGCGTACCGAAGCGACGAAGATGTCGCGCTCGCAGCGATCTTGACTTCACCATTTCAGATACAGAAGGATGCATGGCTAACGTAATTCCGCTTATGGCCCACGAAGACGCGCCGCTGCTCGCAAAGCAATATCTGGAAGGCGAACAAGATCCGCTCGCCGCTCTCATGGCGCACGTTCCCGAACTCCTCGAAGTTGCGATGCCGTTCTTCGGGGTCGTCTACGGTCCGACGGCGCTGCCCGAGCGCCTAAAGGAGATCGTCGTTCTACGCACGTCCGCGCTCAATGGATGCCGCTACTGCACGCGCGTTCATGCGAAACTCGCGGCCGACGCCGGACTCGATGCAGAAGAAGTGGCGAGTCTGCAGTATGGGGCTGCATTCCCGGCGAGCATGAACGCCGGCGAGCGCGCGCTATCGGTTTTCGCCGAAGCGATGTGCGTGCGGCCGGCCGAAGCCGTACCGCTTCTCAAACCGTTCTTCCGCGACGATCAGATCGTCGAATTCGCGACGCTTGCCGGAACGACGATCTTCCTCAATCGTTTCTGTACCGCGGTGGGGCTTGCGTGAACGTCGGTGCGGCGATCGCGGCCGAGGCGCTCGGTGGCCGGCTGTGGTTTTACACGAACTATCATTGCAATCTCGCTTGCCGCTATTGCCTCACCGAATCGAAGCCCGATGCACCGCGTCGCATCTTAAGCGAAGACACCATCGTCGGAGCGGCCGACGAGGCCGTCGCGCTCGGCTTTACCGCGTTTGGCGTAACCGGGGGCGAACCGTTCATGTTGCCGGCGATGCCGCGCATCCTGCGGCACTTGGCATCGCGGCTACCGACGGTCGTGCTCACCAACGGGACGCTCTTCACCGCTCGACTGCTCGCAGAATTACAGCCGCTCGGCGGGCTTCCGCTCGCACTACAGGTGTCGCTGGATTCTGCCGACGCAAGTACGAACGACGGCTTACGCGTAGCGGGCAATTACGCGAGCGTCGTGGCGGCGATACCGAAGCTCCGTGCCGCCGGCTTGCGCGTTCGCATCGGGTCGACGGTGGAAGAAACGGAGTCGCCCGACCTCGAGCAGCTGTGCCGGCTGCACCGGTCGCTCGGCATTCCCGACGAAGATCACGTGGTGCGACCGATCGTCGGTCGCGGGCGAGCGCGCGACAACGCCCTCGGGGTGAACGTCGCGTTCGACGATCTTCCCGCCGAATTGACGTTGACGGCCGAAGGCGCGTACTGGAGCCCCGCGACGCCGACCGTCCGCGATGGGCGTCTCGACACGGACTATCTGTTGACGCGGACGATCGTGCCGCTCGACATCCCTGCCCGCGCGATGCTACGCTTCGCCGCGAATGCGGGCGAGCGACAACCGACGGGGCGCGTTACGTGAGCGTAGCTCGCGGCATCCGGTCGGATGCCATTAAGGATAACAGAAACGCTTTCGTCCGCGGTGCCGGTTCGCCGCGTATGCCGGGTGGCGGCGAATCGATGAGTTCCGCGCGTAGCCTCGCAAGCCCGACGACGTCGTCGACGTCGTACCACTCGGGGAGCGTAGCGAGCGCGATGCCGTGTTCGGCCGCGCGTTCGCAGGTTTGCGCGAAGACGCGACTCGTGCTCCAATCGATCCGCTCGAAAAGTTGCGGGCGCGGGGAACGCAGGCCGATCAGATAATAGCCTCCGTCGGAAGCCGGGCCGACGACGGCGTCGGTGCCTGCACCGAGCGTGGTGAAGGCAGCGGCGACGTACGTACGTGGCAACGTCGGACTATCCGCGCCGATGAAGCAGACGTCGGTAAGACCTTCGCGAGCGAGCGTGTCGTAGGCGCTCGATAAGCGGCAAGCGAGGTCGCCCTCTACCTGCGGATACAGAAGCGTGGTCGCCGGTACGAGCCGGCGGATGGCGTCGCGGGCAGAAGGTGGATCGTAAAAGATGCACGCCTTGGCTGCGAGCGAAGCCGCGACGTCGATAAGGTTGACACTCGAATCCTCGAGGAACGCGCTCGCAAGAGCCGCGGCTTCCGCTTGCGTGAGGGGAGGGACGAGACGAGTTTTAACCGCGGACGCTACCGGAGACTTCGCGAATAGCGCGATCGCTCGCCGTGTCGCTAGCAAATGGATCCTCGTCTCACTCGGTACGCGCGTCCGGACCACCGATCTTTTGTGCCGGCGATACGGCGCGAGGCCGGCCAATGTGTGGCTGCGGTGCGTTCGTACGTTAGCCGGAGAACCGAAGGTTCCCGGCTTCGTGTTAACCGTAGAACCCTCTTGAGTCCGTACGTCCGCGCGCCGGGAAATGCGGTAAGCGTCAGGGCATCGGCTTCGGAATACGGAGCCGCCCTAAGCCGGCGAGCGATGCAACATCTTTTCTGGAGTTTGCGGCACTCGATGATCGTTGCGAAGCGCTCTGAGTTAGGCCGCTTCCGCAGATTCCGCCGAGAGATAGAACGACACGCAGCGCCGGTATTACCGCGGGACCGCTATACGCGCGATGAACCGTCGTACGAGCGCAAACATGTCGGCCGAGGCACGCGCGCAGGTTCCCAACGGACATCGTAGGCTTTACATCGATGTTGCTCCGATGAGCGTTCGTAGCGCCTCTCTCAACCCCAAAGGCGTTCATTTCCAATGACGGAAGACGACTGCATGACCGAGCCGCCGATCGGACGGGTGGGATAGGAGACATTGACGTCGACGTCGCGTTGATCCCGAGGCTCGCAGCCACGCGCGGCGTCGTCTCCGCCCGAAGCGTCGCCGCCAGCGGCATTACCAAACCCGAGCTTATGCGAAAGCTCCTCGCTTGGGCGCTCCGTTACGCCGATCCACCGATCTCGGGCCGCTTCGTGGGCGCGATCGCCGAAGGCACGTCGGGGGCGCTATACGCCGGGATGAACCTCGAATTCCCGGGGCAGACCCTCGCCCACACGGTTCACGCCGAAGGCGCGGCCGTGAACAACGCGTGGCTTAACGATGAAGCCGGTGTCGTCTCACTCGCCGTCACCGCGGTGCCCTGCGGCTACTGCCGCCACTTTTTGCGCGAGTTCGTGGCCCCGGCCAAGCTCGCCATTTTCATGCCGGATCGTGAGGCAACACTCGCAGAGGCCCTGCCGTTCTGTCCGCCGGTCGAAAGCGCTTCCGATCCCTTTCACGCGCACGCCGATCTGAAGTTGGTTGAAAAGTCCGCGAGCGCACTCGTGAACGCCGCGCTCGCCGCCGCTTGCCGCTCTTACGCTCCGTATAGCGGTACGTTCGCCGGCGTCGCCGTGTCGATGCACGACGGCACGATCTTTCGTGGCCGCTACGCCGAAAATTCCGCGTTCAACCCAGTCATGCCCGCGTTGCAATCCGCACTTATCGCGGTTCGCTTAGCCGGGTATACGGCCGCCAATATCGCGCACGCGGTTCTGGTGGAAGTCCCCGGTCTGGCGAGCCAGCGAGGCGCGGCTGCCGCGGTGCTGGCAACGTTTTCCTCGATTCCACTCGCCTATGCGCTAGCCCGATAAAACGCCGGTCGCGTGAGACGACGGCAACAGGCAGCGGAATGCCCTACGACGGTGCATGTGTCGGCAGTATTTTGTCGCTTTCGGGTGGAGTAGTCACCCAATGAATCGACAAACCTACGCCCGCGCCGTAAGCTGCCGTGCGAGCACGATACCTGTGGAACTCGGCGATTGCCGCGCTTAAACGTTCGGAATTTTCCGGCGCTCGCGATAGCGGTCGGCACGTATGTCATCGTTGCAGCGATCTTCACGCAGAGCGGCATCATTTTGGGACCGGCTGCGAAATACTTTCATGCCGACTTGCCCGCGACGGCGATACTATTCACGTATCTAAATTTCGGAAATCTCGGCGGCATTTTCATATGTCTCTTTATTTTCCGATACCTAACGATCCGACAAACGTTATTCGCTGCCTACGGTTCGTTCTTCGTGGGTCTGGTACTCTTGACCGGGACGCATACACTTGGACTTGCGTTTGCCGCTATGACGTTGATCGGGCTCGGTGTCGGCACGGGGCTTTCTGCGGGCGCCGTGATCATCGCGGAAAGTGCGCGTGACAATGTGCGCGCGGTAGCGTTTCTCGCAACCGACTGCGCGTTTAGTGGCGCGGGGTTCGTTTTTCCGGCCATCACGAGCGCCATAACGGCCGCGCACTTTGCCTGGCAGATCGGCTACATCGTCGTCGCGGTACTGCCGGTGCTCTTGCTCGTGGCAGTTGCCTTCGTGCGCTTACCGGGAGTTACCGGGCGGAGGAAAAGCTTGGACGCGGCCTCGGCCCCGGTCGTGGCGCAGCGACGCGAATATAGCGGCGTGATCCTGTTCGGGATGGCGCTCGCTACGTACCTGATGGGGCAGAATACGTTCACGATATGGGCGCCGACGTATCTGCATGCCGACTTGCACGTTGCGACTTCGCAAGCGGGAGCGATCGTGAGCGCTTATTACGGGATGTCGAGCTTAGGCCTGCTGACCGCGGCAGTTCTCGTCTCGCGAATTTCACCCCGCTCGGTTCTTATTACGGCGGTAACCGCGGGTGCGCTGTGCACGCTTTCATTGACGCAGATCCATGACGAGCGCGCGTTCTTCGCCGTCACATTCGTTTTGGGATTCTCCTCGACGTGCATGTACAAGTTGATGCTGTCCATCGGCTCGGAGCAATTCGAAGCGGCGGCATCATCTCTCGTGACGACGCTGCTGTTCGCCTCTGCCGTCGGCGGTACTGCGGCCCCCGCAATAAGCGCGTGGGTCGTCAAGGGCTTCGGAACGCAGGCGGCTCTTCCACTGGCCGCAGCCTGCTACTGCACGACGTTCGCGCTGATCGCAATCGCGCTCGGGCGAGAGAAACTCGCGAAAGAACGAATGACCCGTGTCGCAAGCACCTGAACGCCGTCCGCAGAAACCTGACGCAACGATCGCAGCACTCGCCGACGTTCTTTTCGAGGCCTATGCCGCACGCCGTGGCATCGTGCCGCCGGAACGGCTGGCCGGCTTGAGCCTGAACGGCGCGTACGCCGTACAGGACGCGCTCGTGGCACGCCGTACCGCGGCCGGCTCGATCCTTCGCGGTTGGAAGCTCGGCATTACGAGCCGCGTCAAACAACGCGTCATTGGCATCGATCATCCGCTCTTCGGGCGGCTATTCGCAGGCGCAGAGCTGCTCGACGGAGCGGAGTTCTCCTACACATCGCTCATCGCGCCGCGTGCGGAACCGGAGATTGCAATCGTGCTCGCGCGCACGATCGACGCGACGATGGATCGCGAGGCGCTCGCCGCAAGCGTCGCCGCGATCGCACCCGCTTTAGAAATTACCGATAGCCGGTACGGTTCGGGCGTGCGTACCGCAGTCGAACTCGTCGCCGACAACACGTCGTCGGCTGCCTACGTGCTCGCGCCGTCGATCGCGCTTGCGAACGCACCGAACTATGGCAACCTCTCGACGGAACTCCTGCGCAACGGAATCGTGATCCTCGCGGGCTCGACCGCCGACGTCCTCGGCGATCCGCTCAACGCGCTCACGGCGCTCGCCGCACACCTTCAGACGCACGGACACCGGGCCGAAGCAGGCGACGTTATCTTGAGCGGCGCGATCACGGATGCCATTGCGGTCCGCCCGGGCGACGTTATCGAAGCCCGTATCGCAGGCCTCGGCGCGGCGTCGGTTACGTTCCGCTAGGAGAGTTCCGAAAAGATCGAAGACGACCGCGCGAATCGGCCCCAGCGCCCCATTCCCGGCGCGCTCCGCTGGCCGAGTGCAGCGTGCGCGAAGCGATGTTTGTGCGCTCGAGCCAGACATAACGCGCGGCTTGTAGAACGCCCGAGGGCATGAACGACGACGATGCGATCGCAGATTTTGTCGATGCGAGTGCGCGGGCGCTCGAGTTGCCGATTGCAGCAGGATATCGCGCAACGGTCATCACCGTGATGGAACGAATCGCCGCGTACGCCGCAGACGTCGCCGCGTTCGGACTCGCGGACGACGTCGAGATCGCCGCCGCTTTCACCCCGTGAGCGCTTCGAGCATCGCCGCCGACGTCGGCGCCCGCCGAACGTCGGCGCGAGAGATCGTTACGGCCGCGCTGCAGGCCGTCCGCGCGAGTGCGACGTTAAATGCGTTCACGTCGACGCTGGATGAACGAGCGCTCGCGCGGGCGACGTCTATCGACGCGCAGGTCGCCGCGGGCACGGATCCCGGTCCGCTTGCGGGCGTGCCGTTCGCAGCGAAAAACCTCTTCGACGTGGCGGGTTCGGTCACGCGAGCGGGAGCCACGGTAACCGCCAGGGATCCACCGGCCGCCCGCGATGCCGACGCCATTGCGGCGCTCGAACGCGCGGGCGCAATCCTAATCGGCCTTACGAACATGGATGAGTTTGCGTACGGATTTACCACCGAGAACGCGCATGACGGCACGACGCGCAATCCGCACGACCGCGCCCGGATTGCCGGCGGCTCGTCCGGCGGATCTGCGTCCGCCGTTGCCGCCGGCATCGTGCCGCTCTCGCTCGGATCGGACACCAACGGTTCGATTCGGGTCCCGGCGGCGCTGTGCGGCATCTTCGGTGTACGGCCGACATTCGGCACGCTCTCGCGCGCAGGTGCGTTTCCGTTCGTGAATAGTTTGGATGCGATCGGACCGTTCGCGCGTAACGCCGCCGACTTGCGCGCGGCCTACGCCGCACTCGCCGATACGACGGCGGTCCGAGCCGTGGACGCGACGGGCTTACGCGTCGCACGTTTAGGCGGATACTTCGATACCGCCCTCACGCCCGAAGCGCGCGAAGCCGTCGACTCGGTGGCGCAAGCGCTCGGCGGCGGGGCGACGGTCGTCTTCGAAGAAGCGGAGCGCGCGCGTAAAGCGGCATTCGTCATCACCGCTGCGGAAGCGGGTCAACTCCATCTGCGTCGTTTGCGCGAACATGCGAGCGCCTACGATCCGGCCGTACGCGACCGCCTGCTCGCGGGCGCACTCGTACCGGCCGGCTGGTACGTTCTCGCGCAGCGCTTTCGGACGCACGTGCGCTCGGCGTTGCGAGAAATCTTCGTGTCGTATGACGTGTTGCTCGCACCGGCCACGCCGTATCCGGCGACGCTCGTCGGGCAAACGACGATCGCGCTCGACGGCGTCACGAGCGACATTCGCTCGAATGCCGGTGCATTCACGCAACCGATCTCGTTCGCCGGCGTACCCGTCCTTACGGTTCCGGTGGTCCGGGCCGGGCGGCTGCCCGTCGGCGTTCAACTGATCGGGCCTCCGGGGAGCGAGGCGACACTCTTCGCTCTCGCGCAAACGCTCGAAGAATCCGGCGCGGTGGGCGCCGGAAACGTACCGGTCGCAGGATGAACGATCGCCCGTCGCTCGGCGCGGCCTACGCCGCGGGCGAACGTGTGACGGAGGTCGCCGTGCGGACGCTGGCGGCTGCGGATGCGAGCGACGCGGCCATTTGGATCGCGCGCGTCACGACCGAAACGCTGCTCGAACGGGCGCGCGTTCTCGATGCCGTACCGCGCGACCGTCGCGCCGCATTCCCGCTCTTCGGTTTGCCGTTCGCGGTTAAAGACAACATCGACGTTGCGGGCATGCCGACGACGGCCGGCTGTCCTGCGTTCGCATACGTACCCGAACGCTCGGCGACGGTCGTCGAACGCTTGGAGGCAGCGGGCGCGATGCTCGTCGGCAAGACGAATCTCGATCAGTTCGCGACGGGTCTCGTCGGCACGCGCTCGCCCTACGGCATTCCGAGTAATCCGTTCGACGGGCGCTATATTCCGGGCGGCTCGAGTTCGGGCTCGGCAACGGCAGTGGCCCGGGGACTCGTGAGTTTCGCGCTCGGAACGGATACCGCAGGTTCGGGACGCATTCCGGCGGGCTTCAACGGCATCGTCGGCTTGAAACCGACGTTCGGTGTGGTGAGCGCGGCCGGCGTCGTGCCGGCGTGCCGTTCGCTCGATTGCGTCTCGATCTTCGCTCCGGCCGTCGACGACGCGGAAGCCGTGTTCGCGGCACTCGCGGGGTTCGATGCACGCGAACCCTACTCGCGAGCAGCGACGTTCCCGAGCGCACCGAGCGGCGAGCGGTTTCGCTTTGCGGTGCCCACGCAGGCGGGCCGCGTTTTTTGCGGGGACGACGAAGCCGAGGCGGCGTTCGACCGCGCGGTCGCGCGCCTCGAGCGAAGCGGATGCGAAACCGTTGCCTTCGATTTCGCGCCGTTTGCGGAGGCCGGGCGACTCTTGTACGAAGACGCGTTCGTTGCGGAACGCACGGCCGCGATCGGCGACTTCGCCGACGCGCATCCCGCTGCATTGCTCGAAGTGACGCGCACGATCGTCGCGGGCGGCCGCCGCTTCAGCGCGATCGATGCGTTTCGCGCACAATATCGCGTGCGCGATTTGCGCCGCGCGAGCGACGCGCTTTTCCGTACCGTTCCGGTGATGCTCGTGCCGACGTCGCCGACGATCTACACGCTCGCTGAGGTCGCAGCCGACCCATACCGAACCAATGCCACGCTCGGCACGTACACGAACTTCGTTAATTTATTCGATCTCTGTGCCGTAGCGCTTCCATCGGATCGCTATGCGAACGGCGTGCCGATCGGCGTTACGTTAATCGGTCCCGCGTTCGCGGATCGTGCCCTCGCCGCCCTCGCACGAAGACTCGTTCGCGCGGTCGCATGACCGACACCGTCATTCGAAACGCGAGCGCCATTCTCACAGGCCGGCCGGGCCTGCAAGAGCGCGCCACGGGCGACATTCACATTCGCGCGGGCCGCATCGTCGCGCTCGGCCGGATCGAGCGTATCCCGCACGAACGAACGATCGACGCGACGGATTGCGTCGTGTATCCGGGTTCGATCAGCACGCATCATCACTTCGCTCAAAGCGTGCTCAAGGGCGTGCCGGCGGGACTTTCGCGACCGCTCGAGGACTGGGCGCGCGAAGTGTTGTTCCGCTACTGGTACCGCATCGACACGGCTGCCCTGGAGATCGCCGCGACGATTGCCGTCGTGGAGCTGCTGCTCGGCGGAACGACGACCGCCGTCGACCATCATCTCATGTATGGCGAAGACGATACGACGGAGGCCGCAGACGTACTCTTCGCGGTCGCGGAACGGCTCGGACTGCGCCTCGTGCTCGCGCGCGGCGGGGCTACCCTTGCGGCCGAGGTCTGCGGTGCGCACCTGCGTCCGCTGCCCTCGGAATCGCTCGACACGATGCTGCGCCGCGTCTCGGAACTCACCGAGCGATACCACGATCCGGCTCCGGATGCGATGCGTCGCGTCGCGTTCGCACCGAACCTGCCGTTCGGCTCGATCGCACCGCACGAGCTGCGCGAAATCGCCGTTGCCGCACGTTCGCTCGGTATCATGTTGCATACGCATCTCTCCGAAACGGCCGCTTCCGTCGCGTTCTGCGAAGAACGTTACGGCGAACGGCCGGTGCCGTGGCTCGCGCGGCACGGCTGGAGCGGGCGCGACGTATGGTTCGCGCACGCGGTTCACGTGGATTCGAGCGAAGCGGACGAACTCGCGCGAGCCGGAACCGGCATCGCGCTCTGCTCGCAGAGCAACGCGCGACTCGGCGCGGGTACGGCGGCGGCCGTTCGCTTCGACGCACGCGGCGTAAGCGTTTCGCTCGGCGTCGATGGTGCAGCCTCGAACGAAGCCGCCGACATGCCGAGCGAAGTCCACGCCGCATGGCTCGCGCAGCGCGCCGTTTCCGGGGCTGCGGCCTTGCGCCCCGAGGACGTCGTCCGCTGGAGCACGGCCGGCGGCGCAGACGTGCTCGGTTTGTCCGCGCTCGGCACGATCTCACCGGGCCAGATCGCCGATCTTGCGATTTTCTCGCTCGACCATCCGCGCTACGCCGGCCTGCACGATCCGGCGGTCGGCCCGATCATCTGTGGGAGCGCAGGCGCGCGGACGGTGCTCGCTTCCGGCCGTATCGTCGTCGGAAACGGCGCCGTCGTGGGCGTCGACCTCGCGCGACTGTCGGCTGCCGCCGGCGTTGTCGTACGCACGCTCATCGCGTCGTGAAAGCAGTAAGCGGATGGCGAGATGCATAGGGATCGCGCGAGCGAACATTCCGGCGTGACCGCATATCGAGCAGACGTCTTCCGCTTTGCGACGAGCGGCCCGGGTGACGTTTCCGCATTGCGCCGCGCACTCGACGACGGGCAGGTGGATGCGCGACACATCGTCGCGATTCTCGGAAAAACCGAAGGCAACGGCGGGGTCAACGATTTCACGCGCGAGTACGCGCACCACGTTACCGCTTCGTTGATTGCCGAACGGCTCGACGTCGCGCGAGCCGATGTCGATGCGCGCGTCGCGATCGTTATGTCGGGCGGAACCGAAGGCGTGCTCAGTCCGCACCTTACCGTGTTCGCGCGCGTTCCCGATGGTTCCGCACCCTCGGGCCAACCGCGGCTCGCGATCGGCATCGCCACCACGCGAGACTTCTTGCCCGAAGAGATCGGGCGGCACGCGCAAATCGACGAAACGGCACGCGCGGTTAGAGCGGCCGTGCGGGATGCCGGCATCGCGCACGCCGGCGACGTTCATTTCGTGCAAATCAAGTGTCCGTTGCTGACCGCGGCGCGCGTCGAAGAGGCGAAGCGACGGGGTCGCGCGACCGCAACGGGCGATGCCTACCATTCGATGGCGTATTCCCGCGGGGCTTCCGCGCTCGGGGTCGCGCTCGCGCTCGGCGAAGTGCACGGACCGATTGCGGACGACGCCGTGCTGGCCGCGTGGGAGCTTACGTCGGGCGTTGCCTCAACATCGGCCGGAATAGAGTTGCTGCGTAATGTGATTATCGTAATGGGTAACGCGCCGGGGGTGCCGGGCGCGCTCACGATCGCGCACTCGGTGATGGACGACGCGATCGATCTCGCAGGTGCGGCGAAAGCGTTCGCCGGCACGCCGCCCGAACGCATCGTTAACGTGTTTGCGAAAGCCGAAGCGTCGCCCGATGGAACGATTCGTGGCGCGCGTCACACGATGCTCGACGATACCGACATCAGCGCGACGCGACACGCGCGAGCCGCGCTCGGGGGTCTGCTCGCGGGACTCGCGGGAACGGCGGCGATCTACGTCTCGGGAGGCGCCGAACACCAAGGGCCGCCCGGCGGCGGCCCGGTCGCGGTCATCGCAAGGAGCATCGCATGACGTTCAAAGCCCACGTTCTTACCGGGGAAGAGCGCGCCCCGCGCTACATGCTGATGCCGGGAGATCCGGGGCGCGTTCCAACGATCGCCTCGACGTGGGACGGCTTCGAAGAAGTTTCGTTCAATCGCGAGTTCCGCTTCGCACGCGGCAGCCTCGACGGCGTCGCGCTCGGAGCGTGTTCGACCGGGATCGGTGCGCCGTCGGCCGAGATCGCACTCGTCGAACTTTCGGTTGCCGGGAGCGACACGTTCATTCGCGTCGGCATGTGCGGCGCGATCCAGCCGGAGGTCGAACTCGGGACGCTCGTCATTCACGAAGGGGCCGTGCGACTCGTCGGCGGCCCGAATGCTTACTGCGAGCCGGAGTTTCCGGCTATCGCCGATCGCGTCGTCACGTTCGCGCTCGTCGAAGCATGCGAACAACTCGGCTTACCGTACGCCGTCGGTTTAACCGCGAGCACCGACTCGTTCTTCGCCGGCCAGGGCAACGCGTTACCGGTAGAAATCGAGCTGCCCTCTCGCGGAGTCGTGGAGCGCATGCGCGCTTACGGCGTACTGACATTCGAAATGGAAGCGGCGGCGCTGTTCGTTCTCGGCAGCTTGCTCAAGCGTCGCTGCGGCAGCGTGTGTTCCGTCGAGTCGAATCGCGCGACGGGCGAGCGCCGCGACGTCTCGTATGCGATTCGTAACGCCATCGCGGTAGGTAATCGCGCCATAACGTTGCTCGCTGCTTGGGACGAACGCTTGGATACGTCCGGACGCCGGCACCTCAGTCCGTCGCTGCTCGCAAACTAGAGCAGCCTCGCGGGCGGCACTGCGCGCTTTTATTGCCTCGAGCCGTCGTCGCAGTAAGCATTCGACACGGAAAGTTCGCCGGACAAGCAAAAGGCGAGGGGACGGACAAGCCGCCGCCTATGAGATTCTCGTGCTTGCGGACCCGCGCAAAATGCTCGCCGCGATCCCGGAACGGTTAAAAGAATCGTCATCGTACGCGGGTCCGCGCTGAACGGGTGCCGCGATTGCATGCGCGTCCAAGCGACGCTCGCGGTCGAAGCCGGACTCTATGCAGAAGAAGCGGCGAGTTTGCAGTATGGGGCTCCCGTTCCCATCGACCATGAACGCCGGCGAGCGTGCGTTAACGGTTTTTGCCGAAGCGATGTGCGTGCGGCCGGCCGAAGCCGTACCGCTTCTCAAGCCGTTCTTCCGCGACGATCAGATTGTCGAGTTCGCGACGTTTGCGGGAACGACGATCCCTTTGAATCGTTTGTGTACCAGGATAGGAATCGCGTGAACGTCGGTGCGGCGATCGCGTCTGAAGCGCTCGGTGGTCGGCTATGGTTCTACACCAACTACCATTGCAGTCTCGCTTGCCGCTATTGCCTCACCGAGTCGAAACCCGACGCGCCGCGTCGCATCTTAAGCGAAGACAGCATCATCGAGGCGGCGGATGAGGCCGTCGCGCCCGGCTTTACCGCTTTCGGAGTTACGGGAGGCGAACCGTTCATGTTGCCGGCGATGCCGCGCATATTGCGGCACTTGGCACTGCGGCTTCCAACGGTTGTGCTCACCAACGGGACGCTCTTAACCGAACTGCTGCTCGCAGAATTACGGCCGCTCGGCGGACTTCCGCCCGCGCTTCAGATGTCGCTCGATTCGGCCGACGCCGATGCGAACGACGGATTGCGCGGCGGGCAAATTACGCGAGCGTGGTGGCGGCGATACCGAAGCTACGCGCCGCCGGCTTGCGCGTGCGCGTCGGGTCGACGGTGGAAGACACGGAGACACCCGACCTTGAGCGCCTGTGCTGGCTCCATCGGTCGCTCGGCATTCCCGATGAAGATCACGTGTTGCGACCGATCGTCGGTCGCGGGCGTGCGCAAAATAACGCGCTCGGGGTGAACGTCGCGTTCGACGAACTTCCCGCCGAATCGACGTTGACGGCCGAAGGCGCGTGTTTGAGCCCCGGGACGCCGACCGTGCGGGACGGGCGTCTCGACACGGACTATCTGTTGGCGCGGGCGATCGTGCCGCTCGACATTCCCGCCCGCGCGATGCTACGCTTCGCCGCAAATGCGGGCGAGCGACAACCGAGAGGGCGCGTTACTTGAGCGTAGCTCGCGGCATCCGGTCGGATGCCATTAACGATACGAGATACGCCTTCGATCGCGGGGCCGGTTCACCGCGGACGAAAGGCGTCTGCGAATCGAAAAGTTCCGCGCGTAGCCTCGCAAGCCCGACGACATCATCGACGTCCTACTACTCGGGAAGCGTAGCGGGCGACATGCCATGCTCGATCGCGCGCTCGCAGGTCTGCGCGAAGACGCGACTCGTGCTCCAATCGATCCGCTCGAACAGCTGCGGGCATGCGGAACGCAGGCCGATCAAATAGTTGCCACCGTCCGAAGCCGGGCCGACGACGGCGCCCGTGCCTGGCGAGTGTCGCGAAGGCGTGCGCAACATAAGCGTAACGGCAACGTCGCGATATCCGCGCTGACGAAGTACACGTCGGTGAGACCTTGCACGGCGAGCGTGTCGTACGCGTTCGATAAGCGTCGAGCGAGATCGCCCTCTACCTGCGAATACAGAGTTACCGTCGCTGGAACGAGCCGGCGGACGGTCTCGCGTGCGTAAGGCGGATCGTGAAAGCTGCATTGCTTCGCTGCCAGGGACGAGGCGACGTCGATAAGATTCGTACTCGAATCCTCGAGGAACGCCGCTACCGGAAACCTCTGATACGGCATCCCACGATTGCATAACGTCCTAGATCTTTCTTCGTGCAAGAAGCGTTCAAGATGGGTCGATCGATACTTGCGGCTCTGAGCGCTGCTACACTCGGTGCGGAACGCACGTCGGTCCGCGAAGAAGCGTCTTAGCCGAGCGGAACGACGGCCGCAGTATCACCCACGAAACGTGGCCGAGCAAGAGCTTCTACGAAACGCCGGGTCGCGCGTACGAGCGGGCCACCTTGCAGCGCGTGGCTTCACCGTTACGCAGCCGGTTGGATAGCGACAACCGGACAATTGTCGATAAGTGCGCGGATCGTACACGCGCGTCGTTCGTTCGATTCAGCGCAGTAACGCTCGAGCGGCCGCGTGGCTGGGCCGGTCGAGCCGCAAGTCGGCGACGACGTGACCCTTGTATTGATCCCACGTCACGCTGCCCGATACGGCCAAGTCGCTCGTCCAATGCACGCGGTCTAGGTCGAAATGGTAGCCGTAGCCATACTGCTCAAAGGCCAATCTGCCGTACGCAGCCCGGCCCTCGTCCCGCCGCGCTTTCGTAGTAGCGGGCGATCACGTCGCCGGCCCTTTCGACGGCGGCGGAGGCGACTTGTAGATCTTCGCGTGTACCGCGGTTCCCGGCAAGCGGTGCTGCCGGCACGACTTGCGAGACCGCGGTAACGAAGCGCCGGACCGTTCGAATCCCTCGCATGTGCGCGGTGAATGACGTGTCGCCGAACGATTGTTTTGCGACGAAGGTCAAGACGATAAGCGACGTACAACGCGTGTTATCGGCGCCGCGCGGAGCGATTGTGTAGCCGGCATCGCCGATGGCCGTCTCGTGGTCGGTATTCGCGACGAGCACTTGCGTCGCGTTCGTAAACTGCGCGGCCGTTTGACGGCGTTCCTTACGGGACGTTAATGCCCATGCTGCGGCTTTGTCCGCCTGTCCAACGCAAGGAGCGCCATCACGCGCAAGCGAGTACCCCAAATCAGTCGACGGAGCAAGGTAAACAACCCTACCGCCTTTAAGCGAGAGCGTTCAATCAGGCACGCATTGAAATACCCGAGCAGATGAAAGAACGCATTAGCGGTTCCGCAATCAAGAGCATTACGCAGCCTCTTGTCGTCTTAACACTTGGGTTCGGCTTACCTACAATCTTGGCAGCACATTGGTTAACGGGTGTCGCGCTCGGTATCGATCTCGGTTTAGCCGCGCTTTTCCCAGGTTTATTTACAATAACGCATCTCTATTTTATGATCCGGAACCCCGACCGCTTGCAATCCGAAGAGTGGCGTCTAAGACATCGTCGGCTAAGCATGCTCGAGTCAGGAACCGGGATCATAAATGACCCACGCCTTTTGGAGCGCTCTGCAGATCCGAAAATTGTGCTGTCACCGAAGGCTGATGCACTTCCTTGGAAAAGTGCAGTCGGCTATGCCGACGCCCGTACTAAGGAAGCATTAGCGGATCCCGAAACTGATCCGAAATGAAGTGGACCTACATCTTGGTGCACTCTGAAGAGTTTATGGATCACGAAGAAGTGAGGCACTTCCTTAACGCTAGAGAAGACATTAGCAGCTGGCTTCATGCCTTCGAGAATACCTTTTTTTTCATTTCAAATAATACGGCCGTCAGCTTAGGTGAAGCATTGCTTCAATACGTTCGTAAGAACCGTGGGAAAAGAAGAAATGCTGCCGTACCGGGCTTGTACGTACTAACAGAGATGGCTAAAGACCGTCAGGGATATCTTCAGAAGGCAGTCTGGAACTTGGTTGACGGCAAAGATCCAGATGCGACAGACGAACTACAGCTGCCAGGAGACGCCGACGATGAACTCCCATTCTAGCCGATGCTATCTGCTCTTTATTGCCGGACGCATTTTCGCGGAGATTAGAGTTCTGCCAATGCTGTGCGTTGAAGTACAGCACGCAGGCTAAATTCAGGTTCTGAACGCCGCAATTATGAATAGCGTTCGGTACTAAGTGATTGAAAGTTCGTCAGAACACCTCGCTGTCGACTGGCCCGCGCTTAAGCCGGGTAGTCTATTGTCGGGCGTAGAGTCCGGCGTTCTTGTTGAAGTTATCGCTGTCTCACGGCTTCCGGAGAGTGACATCTTCAACGTCGTCTACCGTCGACGCGACGGACAAACGGGCGTCTTTGTTGCCGACGGCTCGACTACTGGCATCGCAGTCGCCGACGCGACGAAGCGCTGGCTATTTAACGCGGACCCAGAACGATTTCGACTGACGATCGAAGCGCACCGCATCCGCCTCGCGTATCTCTTTGATCCGCTGCTTGCGGTGCATACATCGCTCGTCGAACCGCTGCCACATCAAATCACCGCCGTTTACGGCGAGCTTCTCTCCCGCCATCCACTGCGCTTCTTGCTCGCCGATGATCCAGGTGCCGGGAAGACGATCATGACAGGTCTCTTTATCCGTGAATTGATGGCCCGCGGTGACCTGCAGCGATGCCTCATCATCGCTCCCGGATCTCTTGTTGAACAGTGGCAAGACGAGCTCGAAAGCAAGTTTCATCTTCGCTTCGACATTCTCACAGCCGACCAGCTGGAGGCTTCTGGGGGTGCGCGCTGGTTCGAAGAACATCCGCTAGCGATCGCACGTCTCGATAAGCTCAGTCGGGACGAAGTGTTGCACGAACGTTTGCGACACGTGACGCCTTGGGATCTCATCGTCGTCGATGAAGCGCACAAGATGGCAGCGACCGTCTTCGGCAACGAAGTCAAGCGGACGAAGCGGTATCAGCTCGGCCAACTCATCGCACCACTCACGCGCCATTTGCTACTTCTTTCCGCCACGCCGCACAATGGCAAAGAAGCAGACTTTCAACTTTTCCTGGCGCTGCTCGACCCCGATCGCTTCGAAGGGAGATATCGAGACGAGCGCGGCCGGATAAACCGTGCTGAACTTGGCGACCTGATGCGGCGACTGGTCAAAGAAGAGCTGTTGCGTTTTGACGGGCGCCGGCTCTTTCCAGAACGGCGAGCGTCTACCGTTGCATTCGAGCTCTCACCGCTTGAGCGCGAACTTTATGACGCGGTTAGCGCGTACGTACGCGATCAATTTAACCGCGCGGATCGCCTTGACGGCCGGCGGCGGGGCAACGTTGGCTTTGCACTCACGATACTTCAGCGTCGACTTGCCTCGTCTAGTGCGGCGATCGCAGCGTCGCTGACAAGACGTCGCACGAACCTCGAGAAGCGGCTACAGGAGGCTGCGCCGGCGCCGCCCGAGTTTGACCTTGATGATCCGGATGAGCTTGATGATCTGCCCGACGCAGAGCTTGAGGCTATTGCTGACCGCGTCGTCGATGAGTCTACCGCCGCCCGAACTGAGAGCGAACTGCAAGCCGAGATCGAGATTCTAAAAGGCCTCGAAGGCTTGGCGGCACGAGTGCGGCGCGACCCTGAATCCGACGCAAAGTGGCGAGAGCTGTCGAAAATTATGTCTGGAAGCGACCTCCTGACGACCGGTACGTGGAATCGCCGCAAGTTCGTGATCTTCACTGAGCATCGCGACACGCTTACTGATCTCGTGCAGCGTATTCGTGCACTGCGCGGTCGAGAAGATGCCGTTGTTGTCATTCACGGTGGAATGAGGCGCGAGCAGCGTAAATCTGCAGAAGAAGCGTTCCGCAACGATCCAACAGTTGAAGTCCTTGTCGCCACCGACGCCGCGGGCGAGGGCATCAACCTTCAGCGCGCCCATTTAATGGCGAACTACGACTTACCGTGGAACCCTAATCGCATCGAGCAACGATTTGGACGTATCCACCGCATCGGACAGACCGAGGTCTGTCACCTTTGGAATTTTATAGCAAACGGTACCCGCGAAGGCGATGTGTTCGCAAAGCTTTTTTTGAAGATCGACGAGCAACGCAAAATGCTCGGAGACGGCATCTTCGATATTCTTGGCGAGTTTTTCCGCGACGTGCCGCTACGCGATCTGCTGCTTGATGCGGTTCGACACAACGAAAGCGCAGAGGTACGTCAGCGCTTTGAAGAGCGGCTGGATAATCTTCTTGACGTTGATCGTGCGAAAGCGCTCATGGCGGAGCGCGCTCTCGCTGCGGACACGATGGACCTGCGTCTCGTACAAAAAGTCCGCGCAGACATGGAACGCGCAGACGCGCGTCGACTGCAGCCTCACTTTATACGTAGTTTTTTTGTCGAAGCATTTCGACGACTGGGCGGGAGCGTCCGATCTACGGATGGCAGCCGATGCGAGATCCGCAACGTTCCGCTCGTGGTACGCAATCGCGCCCGGCAGATCGCGTCTGCCGAGTTACCCCGACGTTATGAGCGGGTGGCCTTCGATAAAAATGACGTAGCCGGGCCGCCTCCCGCCACCTTCGTTTGCCCTGGGCATCCATTACTGGACACGGTCGTCGATCTCACCATCGAAGGCGACGGCGCCAGCATTCAAGCCGGCACAGTGCTTGTGGACCCGACTGATGTCGGGCGTACGCCACGGCTAATGTTTGTATATGAGGCGGCCCTCCAAGACGGACGCCCCCGTCGAGGAGGAGGCAATGAAGTTGTGTGGCGCGATCTGTGTTTCGTAGAACGCAAGCAGGACGGTGTGTTACGAGCTGCGGGTTACGCGCCACATTTAGATTATCGCCCAGCATCCAATCCTGAATTGGAAAGTCTTAGGCCGCTTCTGACTGCGCCGTGGCTAAGCAACGATGTTGAGGAGCCTGCGCGGGCATTTGCGATTGGTGAAATCTTACCGCAGCGCCGCCGAGAGCTTGAACAGAGCACCGGTGAGCGCATCGACCGAACGCTGGCGCAAGTTCGCGAACGACTCGTTAGCGAGATTACCTTTCACGAGCGCCGCGCGGTGGAACTCGATGAAGCGGCACGCGCGGGAAAGCAAATTCGACTCAACGCCGATCGTGAACGACAGTGGGCCGACGATCTTCGCGCGCGTCTACAACGCCGAGAGGACGAGCTTCAGAACCAGAAGCGACTAACGATGTTACCACCGCGACTGGTCGGCATGGCGCTCATCGTACCGGTAGGCTTCTTTGCTGCCGATCCTAGCGCTCCCGATACAGCATCCCGGGCCGAAGTCGAAAGGATCGCAATGGAAGCGGTAGTCCGAGCCGAGCATGCTCTCGGTTTCGTTCCGCGTGATGTTAGCGCGTTGAATCTGGGGTACGACGTCGAATCCGCGTGCGGAAACTCAGGACGGCTCCGCTTCCTTGAGGTAAAAGGTCGAGATGCAGCGGCACCGACCGTAACGGTCACCAAAAACGAGATCCTAACTGGGCTTAACAAGCCCGACGACTTTATTCTTGCTCTCGTCCTCGTAGCGCGCGACCGGGCGCCGGTCATCCGGTATGTCCGGCGCCCATTTAACCGCGAACCGGACTTTGCAGCAACAAGCGTGACGTACAACATTTCGGAGCTGCTCTTGAGCGCTACTGAGCCATCATGAAGATTGAGGACTAATGCTTCCCCACTCCGTTCTATCCCCGGTCGTCGACCCCGCGACGCCTCCGTATCGCAAGAAGCTCATTGAAGTTGCACTTCCGTTAGCGGCGATCAATGCCGCAAGCGCCCGGGAGAAGAGCCTGCGTCACGGTCATCCATCGACGTTGCATCTTTGGTGGGCACGCCGACCTCTTGCAGCCTGTCGCGCCGTGCTTTTCGCTTCCCTCGTAGACGACCCGTCGGCCCATCCAGAGCGGTTCACTAGTAAAGCCTCACAGGATACGGAGCGAGAACGACTCTTCCGGCTGATTGGGCGCCTCGTGGAGTGGGAGAACACCACGAACGAACACGTGCTCGCTGAAGCGAAAGCGGAGATCCGAGCAAGCGTCGGTGACGAGCTGCCGACCGTCTATGATCCTTTTTGCGGCGGTGGCGCCATTCCAATCGAGAGTCAGAGACTTGGGCTACCAACGCTCGCCAGCGACATCAACCCCGTCGCAATGTTAATTACGAAATCGCTCACCGAAATTCCATGGCGATTCCGTGGCTCTCGCCCGGTCCATCCATCGTTACGCGGTCCATTAAACGAGCGCTCTTGGGACAAAGCGAGCGGCCTCGCTGCCGATCTCGAGGCGTACGGCCGAGATGTGTTCGAAGCAGCACGAGTAAAAATCGGCGCACTTTACCCCGCGACGCGCCTTTTATCCGGTGCTGACGCGCCGACGATTGCGTGGCTATGGGCGCGCACGGTAGCATGTCCGAATCCTGTATGCGGTGCTACGATCCCGCTCGTAAAAACCTTCGGGCTGTGTACGCGGCCTGGAAAGGAATGGAGCGCGGAACCTGTCGTCGATCGCGTTGCAAAGACGGTGCACTTCACAACACGGGCTGGAAAGCCAAGCCGAATTGGCACGATGAATCGGCGCGGCGCACAATGCCTCGTATGTGATGAGCCCATATCCCTCGCGTACATTCGTACCGAAGGCAAGGCCAAACGGATGGGGGTGCAGATGTTAGCCATCGTCGCCGACACGGGGCGTGGCCGCACGTACCTTCCGCCAAACGAACAACACGAGCGTGACGCTGCCTCCGCTATTCCTGGCTGGACGATCGACGCCGAGCTAGTTCTAAACCCACGTTATATGAGCCCTCCACTTTACGGCATGAAGACGTTTGGGGATCTCTTTACGCAACGCCAGCTACTGGCAATGACTACGTTCTGTGACCTAATTCGTGACATGCAGGATCGTATCGAACGAGACGCCGTCGCGGCAGGAATGCCGGAACACCTGGGTTCGTTGGAGTCGGGTGCTTCCGGTGCACGAGCCTACGCGACCGCAGTAACGACTTACCTGGCTCTCGCTCTCGATCGTCTCGCTGATTACTGCTCGAACCTATGCACCTGGCATGCCTCTGGTGAAAAGATTACGCACGTCTTTACGCGTCAAACCCTTTCAATGACTTGGGATTTCGTCGAAGTCAACCCGTTAAGCGATAGCTCAGGCAATTTCAGCGGAGCTCTTGATTGGGTGCGCAAATGCGTAGCGGCGGCGAGCGCCGGCGCGTCGGCCCGAGCGTGGATAGCGGACGCGACCGCGTCACCAGATCCGGCACCGAAGCTCATCGCGACGGACCCGCCCTACTACGATAACGTTCCATATGCTGACCTATCAGACTTTTTCTACGTTTGGCTTCGATCGAGCATTGGTCACCTGTATCCCGAATCGATGGCCACATTATTGGTTCCGAAACGAGAAGAGTTGGTGGCGGACCCAGCCCGCTTTGGAAGTGACTCGCAAAAGGCACGCACGTTTTTCGAAGACGGATTGAGGCAAGCTTTCATCGGACTTCGCGAGCAGCAAACCTCGACGGCGCCGGCGCTTATCTTCTATGCGTTCAAACAGACCGAGATCGATCGCGATGAGCCTGATCCTGAACTCGCCGGCCGAGTTTCCATTGGTTGGGAAACGATGCTTTCAGCTATCCTCGACGCAGGACTTTCCATTACGGGAACCTGGCCAATGACCAGTGAGCTTGCCAATCGGCAACGAGCACAGGATTCGAACGCTTTGGCATCCTCTGTCGTCCTTGTCTGTCGCCCGAGATCTGCGGATGCGCCGGTCTGCGGTCGCGCAGACTTTTTACGGGAGGTTCGTACGGAATTGCCGATCGCCGTGCAAAGGCTTCGCGACGCTAGCCTCGCCGCGACCGATCTACAGCAGTCGGCCCTAGGTCCCGGTATGGCAATTTTCTCAAAATATCGCGCGATTCTCGAAGCAGATGACCGTGCGATGAGCGTGCGCTCCGCTCTCAAGCTTATTAACGATGAACTCGGGCAGATATTGCTCGGCGAGATAGCCGATGTTGATGCTGAGACCCAGTTCGCCCTCGCGTGGTTTGATACTTTTGCGTATGATGCAGGCAAGTACGGTCAGGCCGACGATCTGCTGCGGGCCAAGAACGCTAAAGCCGGCGCTTTAAAGGGGACTGGCGCTCTCGAACTTGACGGAGGTATCGCGCGACTGCGCAGTCCGCGCGACATAGAGCATGTGCCGTTCGCCGTATTTGCTTCGGCTCCAGCGTGGTCGCAGCTTGTTGCGTTAATTGCAGCGTTGGTTAGCGAAGAAGGTGGCGAGGATAACGCTGCTAACCTCCTACGCACGATCGGCTTGGACAACACCGACCGTCTCAAAAGCATTGCATACCACTGTTACTTGCTTTGCGATCAAAACAAGCGCGTAACGGAAGCTCGCGATTTCAACGCATTAATTACGGCGTGGCCGGAGATCGAACGGCGCGCCGGGGAAGTAGCGCCACGTCAGGAACTTCTCCAGTGACGACTCGGCAGCGTATCGACGATGCCCTCATCGACTTACGCGCCGGGCTCAATCCGTTCGTCGCACAGCAGATGACGCTGGCATACAAAAGCGGGTGGATTGAACAGGCGCGGGCCGCGCTCCGAGGCGACGCGTTTACGACCGATGGTCGTGGGCAGCCGACCTTCGATGTAAGCGCACTCTGCTCGGTAATGATTGCTCATTGGCAGCCTGTGTTCGGTCAAGTACTCGGCAAACGTGAGCAAACGCTTCTACATGAAGTACGTGCAATTCGAAATGCACACATGCACCAAGAAGAATTCGATCTAGACCGGACTCTCGGAGCCCTCATTGCCGTCGAAGCTCTCCTGAACGCCGTCGGAGCTGGTCCGCAAGGCGAACGCGTCCGTGCATTAAAAGAATTGACTGGATCTGAGCGTTTTGCGGCTGCGCAAGTTAAGCCTGAAAAGGCAACGCCCCAATCAGATTCAGCAGGTCACGAATCACGGCAGACCGCCTTCCTTGCCGTCGACGTTGCTGATCGTACTTTAACTCCTTGGCGCGACATTATGTCGCCACATCCCGATGTCGTGAGCCGACGGTTTGTTAATGCGGAATTCGCCGCAGATCTTTTCCAAGTTGCACAGGGAACCGCGGGCGCGGAGTACGGTAACCCAGCAGCGTTCTTCGCCCGCACCTATCTTACGTCAGGGCTTAGGGCCTTGATCGAAACGGGAGCCAAACGGTTCACGGGCACTGGCGGTGATCCCGTGATTGAACTACAAACAAGTTTTGGTGGCGGCAAAACTCACGCGTTGCTCGCTCTATATCATCTCTGCTCAGGCGCCGATCCCGGGTCGCTTCTCGGTATTAAAGACCTCTTCACATCGCTCGGGATTGAGCGCCTCCCTAAGATTGAACGCGCCGTTGTTGTTGGGACAAAACTTTCGGCTGGCCAGCCAGTCGAGAAGGCCGATGGTACGATCGTCCGTACGATATGGGGCGAACTGGCGTATCAGCTAGGTGGTCCAGAGGGTTACGCGCTCGTCGCCGGAGCCGACGTAACGGGGACAAGTCCAGGGGCTGCACTCGACCAGTTGCTCCGTCGTTATGCACCCTGCCTGATTCTAGTCGACGAATGGGTTGCGTACGCGCGACAGCTCGGCGACGAAACCGTACTCTGCGGTGGCACTTTTGAAACACAGTTTACTTTTGCCCAGGCGTTGACTGAGGCTGTTTCTGCAACGCCGGGAGCGATGTTGGTCGTCAGTCTTCCAGTTACGGAAGACCAACGCGAGGGGAGTGAGATCGAGGTTGGTGGCGCACGAGGTCGTGCTGCACTGGATCGGCTTCGTAATGTAATAGCTCGCAAACAAGCGAATTGGCAGCCTGCCGATGCAGGTGAGAGTTACGCGATTGTTCGCCGCCGGCTTTTCGAGCCGCTCGACGCAGATCACGAGCGCCGCCGCGATGCGGTCGTGGCAAAGTTGCACCGCTTCTATCGTGACAAGAACACCTCGTTCCCGCCGCACGCTAGTGAAGCCGCATACCTTGAGCGCCTGCGCGACTGCTATCCTATTCATCCGGAACTCTTCGAGAAGCTTTACAACGAGTGGGGCGCAATCGAGCAGTTCCAGCGCACGCGTGGCGTACTTCGCCTGATGGCTGCAGTCGTTCATATTTTGTGGGCAGGCGGAGATACGTTGCCTCTTATCGTGCCGGGACTGCTTCCGCTCGAAGATGCCACGATCGTTGGCGACCTGATTCGTTACCTTGGCGAACCATGGCGAAGCGTTCTCAATCGTGACGTCGTCGGGGACAATTCAGTAGCGGCGCGCATTGATGAACGGCATCTGAACCTTGGCCGTGCAAAAGCCGCGCAACGCGCCGCACGCGCCATTTTCTTTGCGACTGCTCCTCAGAACGCTGAACACCGGCCCGGCGCGCCCACGCTTGGAGTAGATGCGAGAACGATCCGTCTTGGATGCGCGTTTCCGGGCGACCAGCTCTCAACATTCGACGACGCGACTCGCCGGCTGACCGACGACGCGACACACGTTAATACGGATGGGACTCGGTTTTGGTTTGCGGTGACGCCTAACCTTAACCGCCGAGCGCAGGAATTAGCGAATCAGTTTGAACGCTACGAGCTTCATGAAGAACTTGGTAAGCTTCTCGTCGGGTGGCAGCGCGATCGTGGCGCATTTACGCGCATACATCTTGCGAAGCGATCGAGCGCAGAAATCCCTGACGAGCCAGATACGCGATTGGTATTGCTCGGTCCCGAACTGACGAACGTGGGAAGGCGCGCCGAGACGTCGGCGAAGCGCTTTGCCTTAGATGCCGTAGCTCACATTGGGGAAGGAAATCGTCGTTACCGTAACGCGATTATCTTTCTTGCGCCTGATGAGACACGGCTTGAGACACTTGAGGGCTCACTACGACAAGCTATGGCGTGGCGACGCATTCTCGATGAACGAGATCGTTTCGAGCTGACTCAGACCCAGGTTCGGACCGCCGAGGAAAAGGTGCGACAAGCGAGCGAGGACGTCACACGAGGATTGCGCTCATGTTGGTGCCACGCGCTCGTGCCCTCTCAAGCGGCTGAGCCTGGTGCGCCGATCGAATTGACGGAGTTGCGAGTTGAGGGCGGCGACTCCGCAACAGGAGCGCTCTCAGCTCGTCTTGAGCGCGATGGTCTACTAGCCTCGACGCTCGGCGGGATAAATTTGCGCCACGAACTCGACGGAAAGAAGCTTTGGGGCGAGACATCTCATATTCACGTGGCGACGCTTTACGAGTATTTCGCTCAATATCCGTGGCTACGCCGCTTACGGTCAATCGAAACGTTGCGGTCCGGTGTGGCCGCCGGGATTAGTTTGTTGACCTGGCCGACGGAGACATTTGCGTACGCAGAAGGTATCGATGAGGCCGGTCGATACCTTGGTCTGCGAGCTGGGATCGATACGTCGGGTAATGATATCGATGTTGCGGCAGGGCTGGTGGTACGTGCGGACGCTGCAATCAGTCAGCGCGATGCAGATAAGCGCCGCGACGAAGAAGCACGCGGGCCGGCCAGTAATGACCCCGGAGCAAGCGATGGGGGGAAGGCTCCTAATTCAAAGGACGATGCACCGGCTAACGGTGTGCGCGCATTACAACGAGCGCGTACGATTTTCTTAAACGTTAAGCTCGATGACCCGACGCGGCTATCGCGCGTCGCCTCGCAACTTGCGACCGACATCATTGCGCATATGCACGCTGTCGGCGGATCTCGTGTCGAGGTCGGGATTGATATCAGCGGCGAGTTTGCTGATGGCCTATCGCCGGAGATTGTCGACCGTATCCGCCGGAATGCGGCCGCACACGGCTTTCCTGAGATAGAGACGACGGCGTGAGGCTGGCAAGCGCAACGAGAAGTCATTGGTTTGCCAAGACCGCTCAACTAATTGAGTAGCTTAAACTATATTACATGCGCGTGTTTATTCAACTGATATTTCCTAACACGCAATTTTAAGAGGCCAAAGTGGATCTAGAACAAGAAATCGAAGCAAACAGGCGCCGCATTCGTACCGATGGATACGCTATGTCGATTGGCGAAATTACGAGCATCTACGAGCGCGGGGAGTTAGATATTCATCCGGAGTTCCAGCGATATTTTCGCTGGTCTGACCAACAAAAAAGCGCTCTTATCGAATCCGTTCTGCTCGGGATTCCACTGCCTTCTATCTTTGTTTCCCAGCGTGAAGACGGCGTTTGGGACGTGGTCGATGGCTTGCAGCGCTTATCGACGATTTTCCAGCTGCAAGGTGTCTTAAAGTATGAAGACAATCGCCATGTCGAACCATTGATTCTGCAGGAAACGCGCTACCTAAAATTGCTGCAAGGGAAAAGGTGGAACCCTGAGCCAAACGGTGGCGGGCCCGAATCAGTATATCTAAGTGCCGCACAACAGATCGACATCAAGCGTGCGAAACTAGATATAAAGATAATGTTGCGAACGAGCGATGCAGGTACGCAAAACGATCTTTTTGAGCGCCTAAATACAAACGGGTCTCCGCTCTCTGATCAAGAGAACAGAAACAACCTTTTGATTATGACAAATCGCGAATCGTTCAAGAAACTGAAAGCCATTTCGTCAGATATGGCGTTCAAAAATACCTTATCGTTGTCAGAACGCAATGCGGAAGAACAGTATGATGTTGAATTAGCACTGCGATTTTGCATCTTCTACAGCATCAATGTTAATAACCTCAAAGGGTTGAGAGATTTGAGTCAGTTTCTCAATACGCAGATGGTTGCTCGAGCACTTGCTGGCCAACTCCTAGACGATGAGCTCGAGTCGACATTCAAAGGCACATTTGCGCTACTTGACTCCGCGCTTGAAGATAACTCGTTTCGCCGCTACGATACCGTCCGAAAGCGATTCACTGGAGGCTTCCTTGTATCAGCTTACGAGGTGGTAGCTTTGGGGATTGCCTTTAATTGGCGTAAGTGGAGTTCGGAGCATGATTCAGCAAAGAAGATCAATGCGCGTGTTAAGAAGGCTTGGGCACCTGGTAATTACCTGAGCCAGCCTCGTATGGGCGTTTCGCAGACTAGCCGCATACCAGAAACCCTTCGAGTTGGGAGACAATTATTTAAGTAGATGAAGCGAAGTCGGTCGCGTTTAGAGTTATTCACGTTTCTGGATGAGGAAATGTCGTGGAGGAAAAAAGAGCTTATCGACTTTTATGCTATGGCGCAGTTGGGTAGTGGTGCACGGCAAGGTTCGCTTTGTCGTGCCGGCGTCGTCCTATTATATGCACATTGGGAAGGCTTCATTAAAGAGTCGGCGTCGCTATATCTTGCTTATACTTCATATAACATCAAGCAGCGATCCATGTCATTCGATAAATTAAGCCCGCACTTTGCTGCATTGGCACTTGGAAGTTCATTGACCGTTCACTCAGATGCATCGATCGTTCCGTTCCTTTCCCGTGCTTCTAAGATGCTCTCCCAACCAAGCCAGGTGCCAGAACTTTTTTCGTGGTCCCTACTGCGAACCGATTCGAACCTAAGTTCGGTAGTGTTACGGAAGTTGTTGCTAACGTTGCAATTTGATGTATCGGTATTCGAGCTTCGCTCGCGACTTATTGATGAACGTCTATTGGCTCCGCGAAATAGGATTGCTCACGGGGATAGGTTCCCAGTAACGATCGACGATTATGGGTCGACGCAAACGGCCGTGCTTGAATTGCTCGATATCTTTCGTAACCAAATCGAAAATGCCGTTGCTGCGGATGTGCATGTCTTAAAGCCTGGTAGAGCGGAGGGTAAATTATAGACATTGGAGTCACGCTTAAATAAACGAGATGCATTTCGGGTCGAGTGCGAGGCTGAAGCCTCTAGATCCAGACGCGAGCTCGTTATTGGCTAGAGACATGATGGTTTGGTCGTCGCACAAACAGCTACGTACGTAAGAAGCAAAAGCGCCAAGATCGCCCCTGGAGTTTGTCGACAATGTTAATTGCGCCGCGGAGTTTGAACGAGGATAAACCTGTTGTCCTCGCAAGGCAGTACGATTTAGGAGGAGAGGTCTCGATGCGCTCATTGCACGAGCTCGACGCAGCATTTCAACAATCGGGTCATCAGGTGACTCGTAAAGCTTAGGTGATAGCGCGCTGGTTGAACTTAGCGCTTTATCGTAACCGCCGGCGAAAGGGTCGCTAAGGCCATCAACTTGTGAGCCGCATCGACCGCCCGAACCCCGGGTGGCAGCCCATCTCGCATGAAGTCGACAATTGCCCGAAGATCGTCTGCTCGCGTCTCCATCGATCGCCACAAAAGCGCGATTGTGCGACCTGCTTGTGCTTCATCGATCTCGCGATAAGCGATCATGCCTTGCATCGTCGTATGTTCGCCGGCCGCGAGCAGCGGGATGACGGAGATGCCTTCACCGGCTGCAATCATGTGCCGCAACATTTCGAGTGAACTCGCGTAGCGGCTCTGGCTCGGAAGACGGCGCGGATCGCAGAGCGAGAGCGTCTGATTGCGCAGACAATGGCCGTCCTCCATCAGTAGGAGCGGACCGCACTCGAGGTCGCGCAGGCGCACGTGCTGACGCTGTGCGAGTTCGTGTTCGCTCGGACACGCGAGCCGGAACGGTTCGAAAAACAGGGGCTCGGCGACGAAGCCGGCCATCGGGACCGGCAGCGCGACGAGGATCGCGTCGAGCTTACCCTGACGGAGCTCGACGAGCAGTTCGGCCGTCGTCGCCTCACGTATACGCAGCGCGAGCTGCGGAAAGCGCTCGCGGCCGAGCTTGATGACGGACGGCATATAATACGGCCCAAGCGTCGCGATCACGCCGAGACGAAGCTCGCCGGAGAGCGGTTCCGAGCTTCGGCGCGCGTCTTCGAGCAGGCGCCGCGCATCGCCGAGTAAGGCCTCGGCTTGTCGCAGGACCGCCTCACCCCGCACCGTCGGTGCGACTTTGCGCGTGGTCCGCTCGAAAAGCGCAAAGCCAAGAACCGATTCGAGCTTCCGAAGCTGCTCGCTGAGCGCAGCTTGGCTGACACCACAAAATTCCGCGGCCCGCGCGAAATGACGCTCACGATCGACCGCAACAGCATACTCGAGGTCTCGCAAAGAAAGCTCCGAGACCGTTACCGTGTTCACCGAACCATAGTAATAGGTGAAACCTTATGATTCCTTCAGATAAATCGATTTTACTTGCGCACTGAGAAGTGGTAACGTCTTCATATCTTTCAACCCAACCCAGCGTAGCAAGCGAACGGAGAGAGCCTATGATCGAAGCGGAACAAGATAAGTCGGGTGAATGCCCGGTAGTGCACGGGACGCCGAAAGGCACGCATTTCCCGTCGTCGCTGCGGACGAATCGGGATTGGTGGCCGCACCAGCTGAACCTCAAAGTTCTTCACCAGAATGCTCCCTCAGCCAATCCGCTCGGCGAGGCGTTCGACTACGCTGAGGAGTTCAAAAAGCTCGACTTGGAAGCCGTCAAGGCCGACCTCTTGGCGGTGATGACCAACTCGCAGGAGTGGTGGCCGGCCGACTTCGGTCATTACGGACCGTTCTTCGTTCGGATGGCGTGGCACAGCGCGGGCACCTATCGCACCGCAGACGGCCGCGGCGGCGCATCGTCGGGCACCCAGCGGTTTGCGCCGCTCAACAGCTGGCCCGACAACACGAGCCTCGATAAAGCACGTCGACTCATCTGGCCGGTCAAGCAGAAGTACGGCAACAAGCTATCGTGGGCCGATCTTATCGTGCTGACCGGTAACGTTGCCTTGGAATCGATGGGCTTCAAGACGTTCGGCTTTGCGGGCGGGCGTGTGGACGTCTGGGAGCCCGAGGAAGACGTTCATTGGGGCAACGAGACGGAGTGGCTCGGCGGCGATGTGCGCTACACGGGCGAGCGCAATCTCGAGCGTCCCCTCGCGGCCGTTCAAATGGGTCTGATCTACGTCAATCCGGAAGGGCCCGACGGTAATCCTGATCCGCTCGCTTCGGCGCACGACATTCGCGAGACGTTCGGTCGCATGGCCATGAACGACGAGGAAACGGTCGCCCTCATTGCCGGCGGCCACACGTTCGGCAAAACGCACGGCGCGGCCAATCCGGCGGACTACGTCGGTCCGGAGCCCGAAGGCGCGAGCATGGAAGAGCAGGGTTTGGGCTGGCGCAACAGCCTGGGAACCGGCAACGCCGAGTTCACCATCACGAGCGGTCTCGAAGTCATCTGGACGACCAAGCCGACGACGTGGACCAACGAGTACTTCGATCACCTCTTCAACTACGATTACGAACTGACGAAGAGCCCGGCCGGCGCTAACCAATGGATGCCCAAAGACGGAGCGGGAGCGGGAACGGTCCCGGACGCCCACGTCAAGGACAAGAAGCACGCGCCGATGATGCTGACGACGGACCTGGCGCTCAAGCTCGACCCCAAGTACGGTCCGATCTCGAAGCGCTATCACGAGAATCCGGCCGAGTTCGCCGAAGCGTTCGCCCGCGCGTGGTACAAGCTGACGCATCGCGACATGGGGCCGCGCAAGCTGTTGCTCGGACCGGACGTGCCGGCGGAAGAATTGCTCTGGCAAGACCCGATTCCCGAAGTAACGTACAAAGCGATCGACGACTCGGACATCGCCGCGCTCAAGGACAAGATTCTCGCCTCGGGGCTCTCCGTTTCACAACTTGTATCGACGGCATGGGCGTCAGCTTCGACCTTCCGCGGCTCCGATAAGCGCGGCGGTGCGAATGGCGCGCGCGTTCGTCTTTCGCCGCAGAAAGATTGGGCCGTCAATCAGCCGGCGCAGCTGGCAACGGTGCTCGCCAAGCTTGAGGAGATCCAGAAAGAGTTCAACGGCGCCCAGTCGGGCGGCAAGCAGGTCTCGCTCGCCGATCTGATCGTGCTCGGCGGTAGTGCTGGGATCGAGAAGGCTGCTAAGGATGGCGGGTCCGACGTCTCGGTGCCCTTTACGCCGGGACGCGCGGATGCGTCGCAAGAGAAAACCGACGTCGTGTCTTTCTCCGTGATGGAACCGGAAGCGGACGGGTTCCGCAACTATCTCAAGGCGGTCTATAGCGTATCGGCCGAAGCGATGCTCGTCGACCGGGCGCAACTCCTGACGCTATCCGCACCGGAGCTGACCGTTCTCGTCGGCGGCCTGCGCGTGCTCGGTGCGAACACCGATGCGTCGCAGCACGGTGTCTTCACGAAAGCTCCGGGCACGCTCACCAACGACTTCTTCGTGAACCTCCTCGACATGAGCACGAGTTGGAAAGCTACCTCGGAAGCCGAGGACGAGTTCGTCGGAAGCGATCGCGCGACGGGCGAGCAGAAGTGGACCGGCACGCGTTGCGATCTCGTCTTCGGCTCGAACTCGCAACTTCGCGCGATTTCGGAGATCTACGCGCAGAGCGATGCGAAAGAAAAGTTCACGCGCGACTTCGTCGCCGCGTGGACCAAGGTGATGAACCTCGATCGCTTCGACCTAGCGTAACTTAAGGAAAAGCAAAAGGGGCGCGGCGAGTGAGCCGTGCCCCTTTTTCTTGGCCGCAGCATCGCAGCTTGCCTGAATCTGGTCTACCTGGTAGACTAGGATCGATGCAAACCACCATTGGCGTCTACGAGGCGAAGACACAGTTGTCTCGTCTTATCGACCGGGCCGCGGCAGGTGAGCACATCGTGATCACACGTAACGGCCTCGCCGTCGCGGAGTTGCGCGCCGTCTCGACGGAGCGGCTGGCTCCGGAAGCGATCGTCGCAAAGATTACAGCATTTCGAGAACGGCATTCGCTCCCGGGAACGCTTTTGCGTCCGAAAGAAACGCTGCGAGATTTGGCTCATGAGGGACACGACCGCTGACGCCCCCGGTGATTGACGCTTCGGTTGCTGCGAAGTGGCTTTTGCCGGACGAGCACTCGAAAGCGGCGGACGCGGCGCTTTTGCGCGTGAGCCGTGACGGCGCGATCGTGCCGGCTATCTTCGTATACGAAATCGAGAACATTCTAATCGTCGCCGAGCGGCGCAGACGGATCCTAGCAGCCGAGGTCGGCGAAGCGATCGATCTAATAAAAGCGCTTACTTTTCAGGTCGATCCGTACGCCTTTTCTGTCCTCGGCCGGTACGCGGCATTAGCACGTCGCCGAGCGTTGAGTATCTATGATGCCGCTTACCTAGTGACAGCGGCTCATCTGCGCGCCGACTTTTTCACTGCCGACTCGCGACTTGCGAAAGCGGCTCGTGAAGAAAAGATTGCAACCGTGCTCGTCGCGTAAAACGTTCCGCATAGCCTTTTCAGATGCGCTATCGTGGCTCCGTCACGAGATCCTTCTTCAAGACCGGCGGACGGTACCGACGGTTCTCGGGCAAGGGAATCCAGGCAGACCGATTTGCTTCAAAAGGGAGACATTCGGTAAAATATCCGCGCGATCGCAGCGCGTCCGCGACCATATGCAATCGTCGCGCATTCAGGCCAAACGCCGTGCCTGCGTGCCGTAGACGCAACTTAGACCACATGAAGGATCAATAATGAACATCGGAATTATCGGCGCGGGAAATATCGGAGGTGCGTTAACACGCCGGTTTCGTCAACTGGGTCATCGCGTATCGGTTGCGAATTCGCGGGGGCCGGAGAGCTTGACGGAGCTCGCCGATGAGACGGGCGCGAACGCCGTTTCCGTTGCGGAAGCCGCCCGAGGGAACGACGTCGTCGTCGTGACGATTCCGCAGAAGAACGTGCCACAATTGCCGCACAACTTGTTCGAGGGCGTCGCGAGCACGGTCGTCGTCGTCGATACGGGAAATTACTATCCGCGCCAGCGTGACGGCAGGATCGAAGGCATCGAAGCGGGCCTTACGGAGAGCCGCTGGGTCGCGCAGCAATTGCGGCGCGACGTCGTCAAGGCGTTCAACAACATCTATGCCGCGCATCTCTATGGCAGCGGCAAAGCTGCGGGCTCACCGGGGCGGATCGCGCTTCCCATAGCCGGCGACGACGCGAATGCAAAGGCGATCGTCATGCGGCTCGTCGACGAACTCGGCTTCGACCCGATCGATTCCGGCACGCTCGACGAATCGTGGCGTCAGCAGCCCGGCTCGCCGGTCTACACGAAAGACTTAACGGCCGACGGCGTACGCGCCGGCTTGGCGGCAGCGCGACAGGAACGCGAAGCGGCCTGGAGCGGTACGCCTGCAAGTCCCGGCAGCTTCGAGCACCCTGCCTGAGCCAATCCAAAAACGTGTAGAACGTTCGGTTCCGACGGTAAAGTCCCGGTAAGCGCCGACTCGTGCTACTATGCCGACGCTGGAGTTACGTGCGAAGCGATCGCCGACGATGCGACGGCGGTGCAGCAAGCCTATATCGTCACCGAAGTCTTATCGCGAAGTACTCGTTCCTACGATCTCGTCGAGAAGCGGCCGTCGTACCGACATACGACGCTGCGAAGTCGACGTCCGCGGTCGAGACGGCGCGTGGCGGACGGAAACCTATGACGATAACGAGATCTTCGTCGATGTCGCTCCATCGCCGTAGATGCGATCTACGCTCGTTCGACTCTCGGACGTAACGACGGATAGCGGAGCGCGTCGCTACGTACGACGTTCGCGCAGCCGTCTCGGGCATTCGCACAGGATGTGCTAGCTCTCTTGCGATAGCCGAGCCCGGTGGCCGCCGTTCTCTATTTCGCTGCGGGCGCCGTTCTCGTAACGGTCGTGCTAGCCGATATTTTCCGCACCGTAATACTTCCGCGGCCGGCGAATCGGCTGCTGCGTCTCAGCGCGCTCATCTCGAGGGTCGCCTGGAACGGCCTCACTCGTTTACAGAAGCGCCTCTCCTTTCTGGGCACGTCGCTGCTGGCCGTGTACGCGTCCCTCATGCTCGTCGTGTTTCTCGTCAGTTGGGTCGTCGCGTTGATCGTCGGCTACGCACTCATGTTCTTCGCGATGGCTGCCGAGGTCCAGCCGCACTTGGCGAATTTTGGTGAAGCGCTCTACTTTTCAGGAACGACGTTCCTAACGATCGGCTTTGGTGATTTCCATCCCGCGTCCGCCGCGCCTCGCGTGCTTTCGGTCGTCGCGGGAATGAGCGGCTTTGCCGTTATCGCGGTCGTCGCGACGTTCTTATTCTCGATTCTCGGAGGTTTCCAGCAGCGCGAGTACTATGTCTTGACGCTCGCTCAGCGCGTCGATGCGACACCCGGCGGACTCTCGCTACTGCTCTCGATCGATCCCCAGCAGCGCTACGACGATCTGGTCACGCTCTTCCGCGACGCCCGCCGTTGGATCGCAGCGGTCACGGAAAGCCATCTCGCCTACCCGGTGTTGACGTACTTCCGCTCGACGCGCGAAGGGGACTCGTGGGTAAGTACGCTCGCCGCGGTCATGGATGCCGCCGCCTTCCTCATCAGCTACGTCGAAGACGAGTCGACGACCGAGGCCGTGCGAACGTTGACGGCGGGGCAGCGGCTCGTCGACGCCTTCGTACGCTATTTCAATCTGCATCCCAAAAGCGACGCCGATCATCGTAGCGCACCGGCCGAACTCATCGGCGCGGCGCTGATCGGCGCCGGATACGCCGCGCGCTCGAAGCTACCGGCGCAGCGCCGGTTCGAAGAACTGCAAAGGGCGTATCGCTACAAACTCGATGCTATGGCCCGGTACTGGCTGCTGCCGAAGATCGAGTGGACCGACGAGCGAACCATCAGCGTGGCCGAAGACGCGGCGCGTTCGATCGCTCTGGAGCAGACGCCGGTGAGCGCCCGGCACCCATAAGGTTCGGGCGATGGTTTGTAATCGCTCACGCCGTTCGTCGAAATCGCCCAAGCGCTTGCGGCTCAGGCGAATCGTCTAGCGCAGTCGCTCGGCCGGCCCGAGGAGATCGCCGGCGCCGTGCTCCGGCTCTGCAGCCCCGCCGCGAGCTACGTGGTCGGTCACGCGCTCGTGGTCGACGGCGGCTACACCATTCACCAGCAGACGAAAGCGATGATGCAGGGTCGCACCCGCAACGAGAGCGTACGGTTCACGAACGCGTGGCCGAGAAAGGACTGGAGTAACGAATGGACATCTTGCAAGCCGGCTCGCAGCCGTCCGCGAAGGGACCGGCGGAGTACTTCACCGGGACGGTTCGCGTCGATCCGCTCTTTCCGGTGGCGGATCCGGCGCGCGTCAGCGCCGCGCTCGTCACGTTCGAGCCCGGCGCTCGCGCGGCGTGGCACACGCATCCGCTCGGGCAGAAGCTCATCGTCACGGCCGGCTGCGGCCGCGCCCAAACCTGGGGCGGACCGATCCGTGAGATCCGGCCAGGCGACGTCGTCGTCATTCCGGCCGGTGAGAAGCACTGGCACGGTGCCGCTCCGACGACCGCCATGACGCACATCGCCATCCAGGAATCGCTCGACGGCCGCAACGTCGACTGGCTCGAGCAGGTGAGCGACGAGCAGTACCTCGCGGAAACGGCGAGTTAGGGCAAAGCGATGCCGCATATCCTCGTCAAGGTACGCGTCGGCTACTCGCACGCACAAAAGGTTCGGCTCTCCGAAGCGCTCTCGAGTGCGATCGTCAAGAGCCTCGACTGTCCGAGCTCCGACGTCTCCGTCGGCATCGAAGACGTGCGGCCGGCGGAGTGGGCGGAGCGCGTCTACCGGCCCGAGATTCTCGGCAAACCCGAGACGATCTACAAAGAGCCGGGTTACGAGCCGCCCGCGTAGCGCGGTTTCAAATGCAGACGTTGCGGTTTCGAGTGGTGGCGAGGTCGCTGCAGAACCTCTCGATCCGCTGTAATCGGTATGGCCTCGCCGCTACTTCGGCCTTTTAACGTATACGACGATTTCTGCTATCCGATCGTCGCTAACGAAGCTGTTCATCTGGAGCGCGGGTTGCGACTTCGAGTCCGATCGGATCGTGCTCGCTTGAGTCGACTCCATGTCAACTAATAATGCTTTGCAATAATGAAGCTAAGAGCGCGCTCATCAGCGCGACCGGTAATCTAGAATAAGCATAACTCGCCGGTAACCGCGTCACACCTTTCTTCGATTGCCGCCGTCGGGAAGAGCAGATTGGCCATCTGCGTGGCGGGCACCGGCATGGAAGCTGAAATAACTTCGGATGCTGCTCGACGAACGCCGCAAATCGTCTCGTCAATCCGTCATCGATGCCGTTCGTGCGCGTATGCTCGAAGTACCGGACCGCACCGCGATAACCGACGGTTCGCGCACGGTATCGCGGCGGCAACTCTACACCGCCGCGCTGCGGCTCGCGGGCGAGCTCGCGGAACTCGTGGCGGCGGATACGCCGGTCGGACTCTATCTCGCGAACGACGCGCTCTTTCCGATCGCGGCGTTGGCCTGCGCGGCTGCCGGCTGTCCGCACGTCGCGCTCGACGTCTCGTATCCGGCCGAACGCAACGCCGAGATCGTCCGTCGCGCCCGGGTGCCGGTGGTCATCGATAGCCGGGACCGGCCGGCCGGCACCGTTCTCGATAACGCCGGCGTTACACTCATAACGATTACCGCGCCGGATACACCTGACGCCGATCGCGATGACGGCGAGCCGCCGCATCCGCCGCGAACGCTTCCGGCGGACGATCCGTTCGTACTGCTCTATACCTCGGGGAGCACGGGCTTCCCGAAAGGGATCGTTCATTCGCAGCGCTCTCTGCTCGAAAGCGTCTATCCCGATATAAGGGCGCTCGATATCACCGAGGACGACCGCTGCCTCTCGTTGTGGTCGCCCGCGACCATCGCCGGCGCGCGCGCCTTGCTCGCAGCGCTGGTATCCGGCGCGGTTCTCGTGCCGCGCGATCCGCGTGCCGGCTTGCCGCAACTTATCGCGACGCTCGGCGACGAACGTATTACGATATGCCGCTGCGCCCCGACGCTGATCCGCACCCTCGTGCGAGTCGATGGCGCGCGGGAAGCGATGAAGCATCTTCGGGCGCTGACGCTCGGCGGCGAACGCATCCATCGCGCCGATATCGATCTGCTCCGCCCGCTGCTACCGCAGACGTGCCGCATCTCGCTGAATTACGGCTCGACCGAAGCGGGCGTCGTGGCGCAATGGATCGTCGACGACCGCAGCGACAGTATCCTCGGAACCGGCTTTGCCGTAACCGGGACGACGCTCGACATCGTGGCGCCCGACGGAACGCTCGTCGCGGAGGGCGAGCTCGGAGAATTACGTTCCACCGGTGCCGCAACCGCGCTCGGACTTTGGGAAGCCGGTGCGGTCGTTCCCGGTCCGATCGCTCCCGCGCCTCGCGACCCGGGAGCCCGCGTCTACCACACGGGCGACCTGTTCCGGCGCCGCCCGGACGGCTTACTCGAACATGCCGGCCGCATCGACCGGATGATCAAAGTGCGCGGTCAGCGCGTGGATCTAAGTGGTGTCGAGGCCGCCCTGCAAGCGCAGCCGGGCGTTCGCGCTGCCGCCGTGGTCGCGCCGGTGGTGAACGGCGAACCGCGCCTGGTGGCCTTCATTACGTGCGAGAACGGCCGGGTGCTCTCGGCGCGCGGCCTGCGACGCGCGCTGCACGCGCGGTTGCCGGCCTACATGGTGCCGGCGGCGATCCGCTTCATCGATACGATTCCGCTTCTGCCCGGCTTAAAAGTCGATATGGCCGCTCTCGAACGCCTCGCATCCGAACACGTGCGCCCGCGCACGGCGACATCAGCGCGCGGAGAGCCGGACGGTTCGGATTTGGCCGCGGTCGTCGCCTACGCTTGGAACGGATTACTCGGCCGCGACTCGTTCGAGAACGGCGAACGGTGGGACGATGCCGGCGGCGACTCGCTAAAGTTGCTGCAGCTCGCTCAAACCATCGAGCGCGTCGCCGGACGGCCCGTCGATCTCGACGCGTTCTGGCCGGAGATGAGCGGCCGCGAACTCGTTCATCGATTACGCTATGAGATCGCGGGCGCAGGAGCACACGCGGCCCGGACGGTCGTGCTCTGCCCGGGGATGCGCGGCGACGAGCCGAAGCTGGCGACGTTCCGGAAACTCGTCGGGGACGACGTACGCTTCTTCTTGCCGAAGTACGTGGCGTGGGAGGCGCTCGTTCGCGAGACGGCCACGTTCGACGCGCTCGTCGAGGACGTCATCGGACAAGTCCTGGCGAACGTGCCCGACCGCCCGCTTATCCTCGCGGGCTATTCGTTCGGCGGCCGGGTCGCGCACGAAGTCGCGCGGCGACTGGTGATCGCAGGTAACGAGGTCGCTTTTCTCGCGCTTCTCGATACGAATCTGACGCAGAGCGAACGCGTCGATGACGATACACCGCAGGCGCGGAGCGGACGTGCCCGGTTCGTGCGCGACGTGCGCGCACACGGTATACGAAAGGCGCTCGCGATCCGCGCGGGCTATCGGCTGGCGGTACTCGTGTACCGGTCGCCGCGCTTACGCCGCTTCGTGGCGCGACGGCGAAACGCCGTGCCGTTACCACCAAACGTCGCCTTCGCCTTCGATCACTACATGGTGTGGTTCGTCCGAGCGGCGCTCGCGAAAGGGTGGACGCCCGCAACCGTATCGGCACCGGCCACGCTCTTTCGCAGCGGCTCGTACGGCGCCGCTCCGCTCGACCTCGGCTGGCGCGAATACACGCCGGCGCTCACCGTCGAGAACGTGGACGGCACGCACGACTCGATGATCGCCGGCCGCCACGGCGAACGGTTAGCGAGCCTCTTCCGAGCGGCGCTCGCGCCGCATCTGTAATCCGAAACGCGCGTCGACGGCTTTACCAGCTCGTCCGCCGGCGCGGAAGCGTTCGCGACCGCATGTTTTCCTCGATCTCGGCACACGAGGCTACTCGTTTACCTTCGGGTGAGTGACCCGCGCCTCCAGCCGAGCTGCTGCTTCGTATGAGGCGAACATGAGATTACGCTGAAGCACTCACAGAATGCACGCGAAACCGCGAGTGCGGCCTCGAGCGCGTTTAAGGATTACTATGTTACGCACTCTCGGCACCGCCCTCGCGGCACTCCTCTTGGCAACGCCGCTCGCCGCATCCGCTCAGGATGTACCGTCGTACGCCTACGCGCCGCAGGCCGCCACGGCCGACGAGCAAATTCGCGGTCGGATCGCAAGTTTTGACGGTGCGTACGATCTCACCGTCAACGACGAACGCGGTTTCGTCGATAACGTCGACTTGCACGACGGCACGATCATCAATCCGACCGGATTGACTCTCGCGCCGGGCATGGTCGTCAGCATCCTCGGCTACAGCGACGGCTCGCAGTTCGCAGCCAACGAAATCGATACGCCGTATTCCTACGACGCCGGGGTCGCGGACTACGGTGGCCACCCGTGGGACTACTACGGCCCGAGCACGAGCCTGGCGTTCTTCTTCGGAAGTGCCGGCTGGTGGCACGGTAACGCCTTTCGCGGCGATTACAGCTACCGCGGCGGGGCGCGCTACTACAACCAGGTCAACGTCAACAACATCGTTCGCAATAGTCACGCAGAGTATAACGGTGTAGCGTACCGCTCTTCAGGCAGAGTCGTCGCCCCGCGGGGTAACGGCGCCGCCTTCGCCCGGCCCGCGGCGCCCGCGGCGCCCGCGCAAACGCAGTTCGTGCAGCGGCAGCCGGCCCTGCGGCAGCCCGCGTACCAACCCGCCTTCCGGCAATCTCGCGTTAGTCAGCCCGCCGCGCAGCAAGGGTTCGCCCGGCCGCCGATGATGCGCCAAGCGGCCCCGCAGCAAGCCGGCCGGCAGGAGAGCCGGGGCGGAAGCGCACCGCGCGGCGAGAGTCAGGGCCACGGCGGCCGCACTCACTAACCGAACGTAACGGCCGATTGGAAACGGCACGCCGGCGATGGCAACATCGTCCGGCGTTTTCTTTTTCCGGCTGCGACCGCGGAAATTCCGCGCGGCACTTTCGGATACCCATTGCGTGTACGTCGTGCGCAGGTGATATCGGTGGCAGTCGACTTGGAAGACACGGCAAGCGCATCGTTTGCCTACGCGAAGCTGCTCGCCAAGCGCTACGGACCGGAGTTCGGCGGACCGATGGCGGGTCGGTGATCAACTAATCTCCGCAAGAAGAGATTTCAGGCGATAACGTCTCGCTGTGCTTTTAACCGGAGATTACCCGTCGACCCAGGCGCTCGCTCGTCGGGCGCGGTCAACGGCGGCATGAAACTTAGAGATTCCACTTCGTCGATCGCGCGCACGCCAGCTCGGCGGCTTCTTCGAAGATCGTCGACGCAAAAGAAAAGCGGCGCCGTCGAGCGGGCGCCGCTTTTCTTTTTGGGGCGTTCGTTACGTTAGTGGTAGGCGGCTAACTTGACCGTCTTCGCCCCGAGCGCTTGGGCGAGGTCGTAATGGGCTTGATCGGCGATGCGATGGTAGTTCGCGTCCGCTTTCGTGCCGTACTGTGCGTCGATGGAAGCCATGACCGCTTCATGAATCTTGTGGCTCACGAGCTTGTCGAGCATCGCTCCTTCGTAGTAGGTGCCGTCTTCCAAACCGTGTTTGGTTACGCGGACGGCAAGCGCGGTGCCCGTAAGCGTCGGCGCCGGAAACTTGACTCCGGCGGAGGTCGCGTCGCGAACCGCCTCATCGACGGCGAAGTTCTGCACTTTCACGAAACTCGCTACCTTGCCCGGACCGTACTGACGCGTCAGTTTGAGGACTTCGGCGTTCGCGACCTTGTTGCCGGCGAGGTGGCGCAGGGCCGTTACGATCGAAAAGTGTTCGGGGGCACCGCCGGCCGCGACGAGCGAACTGGCGGCGACGAGATCGGGCGCACCGTAGTAGGGGATGCCGTCGGCGCCCATCGTGCCGCGCGGCATGCCGTGGCTCATCATACTGCCGCTCATGGCCATGTTGTCGGCGACGATCGCCGTGGGGGCGGCCATCGCTGCTGCCGGGAGCAGCGCCGCCATCAGGACGGGTGTAACGAGTTTCTTGAACATCTGTACTCCTGAAGAATCGATATCGATCACCTAACGTAGATCGGCCGTTCGCGGATGTAATTAACTGCTTTGGTCGGCGATACTAGCACGCCGCGTACCGAGGCTTCGAGTCGAGCGGGCGTCGAAGGGGGGCGCGTGCCCGACGCCTTCATCGTGGCTCGTAATCCGGAAGCGGAAAGCTCGTTACCGTTTCTCGTGTACTTGCCGCTCGAAGGTGGGACGTGGCTTAAAGCGCGCGAGACGTGGCCGCGCTCGAGCCGTGTCTATTGTCATCCGGCCGAAGGCGTGGACGTTGCAGTCCTGGAGATCCTCGAGCGGGTTCGCGTGCTGAACTGCGAGCGGCGCGGGCCGGTGCTCGACCTGATTCTCGACCGCGTGCAAAACCGGCGCGCGCAATTCGTCTTCACGCAGGCGCGCGGTCGCGCGATGATTTTCTGGCAGACGCCGAAATCGACCGCCAACGCTCGGCCGGGTTTGCGCGTGCCGCAGCGTCCCACGCGAGTCGTCGACCGGATCGCGATCGACACGCGCGAGCGCTACGGTTACGGCTTTAAGGGACAGGTTTTGCAAGTCGCTCGTGGACGGCACGCTCGGGTTCGCCATGGGCGAACTCGCGCGACTCGAAACGACCGCCGTCGTCGTCGAGGGAACGTACACGCAACTGCTCCGGCGCGGCTTCGTCGACGGCGCGTGGCTCGGCGAGTTACTCGTCCGCTTGCAAGTGCGCTACCCGGCCGTGCCGATCGTCTTCGTCGAAACGCGCGCGCTCGGCGAACGCTGGACGTTCGCCTTCTTCGCCGCCGCCGCCGCCGAGCGTTTAGAGGGCGCGCCGATGCTCTCGGCGATGGTTGCGCCCGATAGTTCACCGAAAAAGAAGCGGGCCCCGCGACGAACGAAGAGCACGCCGGCCACGTAGCCCGGGCGCCAAGACGGAGCGCGCGCTCGTTGCGGGCTTCACTTGCAGCGTGATAGGATGCCGTGAAGTCATGCCGAGCGACGAAATCACGCTACCGCTTACGAAGCCCGAAACGGAATGGGTTCGCGGACGGCGGCTGCAAGCGAAATCCACGATCGCGCTCGATGCTTGGGCGTCGGGCCGCGGTGAGGTCGGGACGGAGTGGCGCTTCCGGATTGCGGTCGCCGGCGAACCGCGCCGGCCGCTCGTTCCGGACATTGCGTTCGTCACGAACGACATGTTGCACGGTCTCTCGATGGAGGCTATTCAGGCTCCCGAATTCGCGTCCGCCGTTGCGGTCGAAGTATTGTCGCCCGGCGACGACGCGCGAGACGTCGCGAGTAAGGTCCAGGCGTATCTGCAAGCCGGAAGCGCGTTGGTTATCATCATCGATGGTAACGCACGAACGATCACGCTACATGACGATATGGGGGTGCCGACGCTTCTCGGGGCAACCGAAACGTTTTGCCATCGCGCGCTTCCGGGCTTTCGTCTCGCTATCGGCCCGTATTTCTCGACGGCCCTCGATCGCCGTTAGGATCGGCTGATGCAACGCTGGTACGCGTCATGTTCGCGGGCGCGACGACCGCTGCCGACGGCGACGCGAACGGAGTCACGGCTCCCGCGAAGACGTCTAGTTCACGCGCGAACCAGCACCGCTCCGGCGCGGTCGCGAGCGGCTCGTTCGCGAGGCTGCCCAGCGTGTTGGTTTCGATTTCGATGCGCGCTTCGTGTAGCAGCCACGGCTCGTGACGGACCTCGCCGCTCCATAGCCGGCCCGCGCGCTTGAGGAAAAAGCGGTACCGCTCGTGCAGAAAGGCCTCGAGCGAGCCGGGGGCCGCGAAGCGCGCTTCGCCGGACGCCGCGAACCGCGCCGCGAACGCTCCCACACCGGCCCGCGCGCCGAGCCGTTCGCTCGTAAACCTCATTTCGGGCCCGGCCTCGTCCGCGGTGATGCGCGCCATGCGGTACGGCAGCCCGGTTACGAGACGCGCGGCCGCGACGACGAGCGGCGAGTTCGCATCGAGACTGAAGAAGTAGATGCCGCGCGACGAGCCGGCCCGCACGTACGTGCGCAAATTTATCTCCGGCACATCTTGAAAGCCCCAAACGACCGGAGCCGAGCGCAGGTGAATGCCGGTCATCCGAAACGAAACGACGGATAGCCAAGCCGCACCGTCATAACGGTCGAGCGTGAGACCGCCCGGCAAAAGCTTTTGAAGCGGCGCCGCCTCGACCCGCCAATGGATCGTGCAGAGCTCACGCCATTGCATCGCCAGCAGCCAAGGAGCGCTCACCGCGTACCGAACCAGCGGTAACGATTTCGAGCGACGAAATCGTACAGCCGGTCGCGCAGGTTCACGGGTACCGCGAAGAAGACGGCGAGGAGCGGCCATGGAAACCGCAGTTCGCTAGCGATGCGGAGCGCGGCGTCGCTTCGCTCGTGCCAGCCCGTCGCATCGACGAGCACGACGCTCGTCGCGGCACCCGGCTCGCGCCCGAAACGCGTCGCGAGTTCGGCCGCCGCTTCGGACTGCAACGATTCGAAGCGGAAACGCTCCGCCGGATCGGCACTTCGAATAGCGCGTACGCTTGCGTTACAGAGGTTGCAAATCCCATCGAATAGGATGATGGGTCGTTCCGGCGTCACGTATCGTTAGACCGCGAAAGTAACGTACCGTCTCGGCTAGCTGAAGCGTGCGCGCTACGTTGCGCCGAAGGTCGCTTTCTTCGAGCCTGCAATAGGCCCGAGGACGCGGCTTCACTCGGCGAACGAGCGAGCCGTGTCGCCGCGATTAGCGCAAGCCGCCGCTCGCGATGACCTTTTCACCCGTTAGCCAGCCGGAGTCGCTCGATGCGAGAAAGACGGCGATGTTCGCGATATCGTCCGGTTGCCCCGAACGGCCGAGCGGCGTCTGCGCGATGAAGCCCTTCTCGAGGTCCGTGCCCGCGAAGCCGGCCGTGTGCGTACCCTCGTAAGGACGAACCCGGGATTAATGCTATTCACGCGGATCTTCTTGGGGCCGAGTTCCTTCGCGAGTACGCCCGTGATCGCGTCGACGGCGCCCTTGGTTGCGGTATAGACGGAACTGTTCGCGGGCGTTAGATTCGTGACGGCGGAGCCGATGTTGATGATGCTCGCGCCCTCGCCGAGGTGCTTCACCGCCGCTTTGGTCGTGAGCAGCAGCCCGAGGACGTTCACGTCGAACAATTTATGGTAATTCTCTTCGGTAACGGCTTCGATCGGATTGAACTCATAGCGCCCCGAATTGTTGACGAGGATGTCGAGGCGTCCGTATCGGCCGATCGCGGCCTCGATCAGCCCCTCGGCGTCAACGGTTTTCGAAACGTCGCCGGCGACCGCCACGGCTTTGCCGCCGGTCTCGGAGATCTCGGCGACGACGCGATCGGCGCCGGTCTTGCTCGAGGCATAATTCACCACGACGGAGGCGCCTTCGGCGGCCAGCGCCCGCGCGATCGCCGCGCCGATGCCCTTCGAGGCACCGGTAACGACGGCGACCTTGCCGGCCAGCTTCAGAGCGTCGCGGGTAGGGCGTTCCATTAGTTCCATGGTTCAGGTTATACGAACTATGCAACGACTCGTCAAGAGGGTATGATCGGCGCGTGAGGTCCCTGCTCCATCCTGCCCTCGAAGACGTTACGGTCGAAGCCATCTTGCACGCGCTCGCCGATCCGGTGCGGGTCGCGATTTACGCTGCGATCGCCGGCTCCGATTGTTCGCAGATCTGCTCGACGTTCGTCAACATTACGAACCGCGGCGTCCCGAAATCGACGCTTTCGCAACACTTCAAAGTGCTGCGTGAAGCGGGACTCATCCGTAGCGAACGGCGCGGCGTCGAACTGCATAATACGTCGCGCGGCGCGGAGATCGATGCGCGCTTTCCGGGCCTAATCGAGGCGATCGTCGCGGCCCACAACGCGCAGCTGGCTCGCAGGCCGAAAGCCGGCAAGGCTACGATGAAGAAGCCTGCGGGGCGCTCGCAGCGTACGCGCCGGGCCGCCGCTCGTTAGAGCACTTTCGACGGGCGCGAAGGGTCGCACGACATGCGGCCGGCCGGCTGCAAGAGAAGTCGCTAACCGCACTATGCTCGCGTAGTCGTTCTTCCTACCGAAAAGCTCACGCTCGCATCTCCGTCTGCGCGATAACGCGCGCGCGACGCGCGGCGGCAAAATGGTACATCGCTAAAATATTACAATTAGCCGTTCTAGGATAAAAGGGTCGCTCGCGAGGCGCAGCGGAACCTTTTCCTATAATTAGGGTGCGTCTCGGTCTTAGAAACAAGCCGGGAAGGACGAACGCTTGGTGCTGCGTTGGCTCTCGATCGCGTTCTTTAGCGGCTTATCGTTGCTCGACGTTCGGCTCGCGGCGGCAGCCGAAGCCCCCGCAACGCCGCCGCCGGTTCGCGGGCCGAACCTGCGCGTCGCGGCCGCCGCC